>NZ_JBHEEO010000013.1:0-117463 GCF_041929965.1 Brucella oryzae
AACGCTGTCGCAAAACGCGGCCCCTCCTAAAAAACAAAACCCGCCGAAAAATATCAACGGGTTTGTCAGCAGCCTGAGGCCGGAGTGAAAACTCCGGCCTTTTCTGCGTTACGTATCCATCAAACCTCTGACAGCTTTGCCGGTGGCGTCGGGCGCACCCGCGCCACCACAATGACCAGCGCCAGCAAGACCAGCCCCGCACCGACGGCATAAGGCATACCCGCAAAGACGAACGGCGCATTCATGCCGGTGAACACGGCGAAAAGCTGCGTGAAGATAAGCGGACCGATGATGGTCGTAATACTCGATACGCTTGTCAGCGCCCCTTGCAATTCGCCCTGCGCGGAAGGCGGAACCTTGCCTGCCGCAATACTGCGCAGCGGCGGATCGGCCAGACCTTCCAGCGCCGTCAGGAAGATGACGGCATAAACCATCCAGCCTTCCCATGCGATGGCGTAGCCGATCATGCCCAGACAAGAGAACAGCACACCAGTGATCGCCGTGCGCCGCTCGCCAAGCACCGGCAGAACTCTTGGCAGAACCAGCGCCATCACGATTGCCGCGCCGATACCGAAGAGCCCGAGCGACAGACCAATCTGGGCTTCGCTCCAGTTATAGCGATAAGCACCGACGAAGGCCCAGACGGACGGATAGACGGCATGAGCCAGCCAGAACAGGAAGAAGACCAGCACCACCCAGCCGATGCCCGGATAATTCCGCATCTGCTTGAGCGCGCCGAGCGGATTGGCTCGGGCAAACTGGAAGGTGCGCCGGTTTTCTCGTGTCAGCGTTTCAGGCAACAGGAAATAGGCCAGAACGAAGTTGATGAAGGACAGGAACGCCGCTCCGTAGAACGGAACGCGCGGACCGAATTCACCCAGCAAGCCGCCCAGAACAGGACCGAGTGCGAAACCGACACCGAAGGCAATGCCGATCAGGCCGAAATTGCGCGCGCGATTACTGTCATCGCTGACATCGGCAATGTAGGCGGAAGCGGTCGCGAAGCTCGCTCCGCTGATACCCGCCAGAACACGACCGACAAACAGCATCCAGTAGGAGGCTGCAAGCGCGCAGATCAGATTGTCGAGCGCGAAGGTGAAGATCGAGGCGAGCAGCACCGGGCGACGCCCGAAACGATCACTCAGATTGCCGATCATCGGCGCAAACAGGAACTGCATCCCGGCATAAACCAGCAAGAGCCAGCCGCCATCCACGGCTGCGGTACTGATATCCGCGCCGGTCAGCTCTTCAAGAAAGGTCGGCAGAACCGGCATGATGATTGCAATGCCGATAATGTCGAGAAACAGTGTCATAAAGACGAGTAACAAGCCCCGCCGTACAAACTGGGGATCATGCATGGGACACCTGAAATATGCTCCACGACAGACAAGGTGGAACATTCATAAATTGTGTTGATTAGAAAACGCGCGCGCTATCGCCGCTCAAAGCTGAGCGTCACGCTTGTAAATCGGAAAAAGGCCGCGCCGGTGCGAAAGCATTTATCTGGAAAATTATTTCACGACAAGACGAATATTGCAGGCTTTAGACAAAAAGGACAGGGCTTCCCTGCATAAAGAAAAAGGCGGTCGAAACCGCCTTTTTCTACAGTATCGCAGTAGCTTTAAACGTCGCCG
Organism: Brucella oryzae; assembly: GCF_041929965.1. Lineage (NCBI taxonomy): Bacteria > Pseudomonadati > Pseudomonadota > Alphaproteobacteria > Hyphomicrobiales > Brucellaceae > Brucella > Brucella oryzae. The sequence continues at coordinate 1,635 of NZ_JBHEEO010000013.1, forward strand.
CTAAACGTATCGCACATTTCCAGCTTGCCACTATCGAAACCGCGCTGGAACCACTTGGCGCGCTGGGCAGATGTTCCATGATTAAAGCTCTCCGGCACCACATAACCCTGACTGCGCCGCTGCAGCGTATCGTCGCCGATCTGATGTGCCGCGTTAAGCGCTTCTTCGAGGTCGCCTGCTTCCAGAATACCCTTCTGCTCCGTGTAATAGCCCCATACTCCCGCGAAGCAATCGGCTTGAAGTTCGACGCGCACCGACATCTGGTTCGCTTGCGCTTCGCTCATCTGCTGGCGCATCTGGTTGAACTTGGGCAGGATGCCCAGAAGATTCTGGATGTGATGGCCCACTTCATGCGCAAGGACATAGGCCTGCGCAAAATCGCCGGAAGCACCGAAGCGGTTTGCCAGTTCCTTGTAGAAACTCAGGTCTATGTAGAGCTTGCGGTCACCGGGGCAGTAGAACGGGCCGGAGGCAGCGGAAGCAAAGCCGCAGGCCGAACGGACCTGACCGGAAAACAGCACCATGGTCGGCGGCGTGTAGGTCTGGCCACGCGACTTGAAAATGCCGCTCCAGACGTCTTCCGTCTCCGCCAGCACCGTACGAGCGAACTGCGTTGTTTCGTCATTGGCAACATTACCGCCCTCGGCAACCGTTCGGCCGGATTGCCCGGCCTGCTGGGTTACGCTCGGCCCCATGCTGCCATCCCCGAACAGAATCGGCAGCGGGTCGATGCCAACTGCGCGCAACACGAAGAACATCACCACCAGAATGAGAATGCCGGAAATTCCGCCGCCGCGAACGATTCGAAAACCGGGCCCGCCAAGACCGCCACCGCGACCGAAGCCGCCGCCAACCCCACCACCCTGCTCTCCGCGCAGATCTTCCACATTGTCGCTTTGCCTACGGCCTTGCCAGCGCATTGACCAACTCCCCTGCACCGTGCCGCTCACAACGAAGCAGCACCAAACTATACCTGTAATTGTCGCATAAAGAGTTGGCACGGCAACATAAAAAGTAAATGGCAGCATCAATCACAAACGAAGACTCTTTCGCAATATAGAACCGGCCCTCGCCCCTTTGCCGCAGTCAATCAAAACTTTTGCCTCCATGGCCAAGAATTTCCGTGAATGCCCGCATTTTCTTTGAAATAAAACGATTTGTGGGGTTCCGCTTATCGAAATGATTGCCTATAAGGCCCGCTTAGCCCACAGAATTCATACGCTGCCAACCCGCCGGTAAACCGTGCGGGCTTTTCTGGCAGGCTAAATCAGCATGATCCCGAAACACGGGGACCGGTTTTCGGACAAGATCATGCACGCGAAGAAGATAGGATGAGCGCCCATGCCGAAACGTACAGATATCAAATCGATCCTGATTATCGGCGCGGGCCCCATTGTCATTGGCCAGGCTTGCGAGTTCGACTATTCGGGCACGCAGGCTTGCAAGGCGTTGAAAGAGGAAGGCTACCGCATCATCCTCGTCAACTCCAACCCGGCCACGATCATGACCGATCCCGATCTGGCGGACGCGACCTATATCGAGCCGATCACGCCGGAAGTCGTCGCCAAGATCATCGCCAAGGAGCGCCCGGACGCGATCCTGCCGACGATGGGTGGCCAGACCGCGCTCAACACCGCGCTTTCGCTGCGCCGCATGGGTGTGCTTGAACGTTATAACGTCGAGATGATCGGCGCCAATGCCGATGCTATCGACAAGGCCGAAGACCGCGCACTCTTCCGTGAAGCCATGGACAAGATCGGCCTTGATACGCCGGAATCCAGGCTCGCAAACGCCACCGAAATCAAGGACGAAGACCGCAAGCGTCACGAAGCCAAGCGCGCTGAAGTGAAGTCGCAGTTTTCCGGCGACGAGCTGGACAAGGCGCTCGACAAGCTTGAAACAGAATGGCAGCTCGGCGAAGTCGAGCGCAAGCAGCGCTACATGACGCACGCACTTGCAAAGGCTGCGCAGGCGCTAGACGTGGTTGGTCTTCCTGCCATTATCCGCCCAAGCTTCACGCTCGGCGGTACGGGCGGCGGTATTGCCTATAACCGCCAGGAATTCTTCGAAATCATCGAGCGCGGTCTGGATGCATCGCCGACGACCGAAGTTCTGATCGAAGAGTCGGTTCTCGGCTGGAAAGAATATGAAATGGAAGTCGTCCGCGACAAAGCGGACAACTGCATCATCATCTGCTCGATCGAAAATCTCGATCCGATGGGCGTGCATACCGGCGACTCGATCACCGTTGCACCAGCGCTGACGCTAACCGACAAAGAATACCAGATCATGCGTAACGCCTCGATTGCGGTACTGCGCGAGATCGGCGTCGAAACCGGCGGCTCCAACGTGCAGTTCGCGATCAACCCGGCCAACGGCCGCATGATCGTCATCGAAATGAACCCGCGCGTGTCGCGTTCGTCCGCTCTGGCGTCGAAGGCAACCGGCTTCCCGATTGCCAAGGTCGCAGCCAAGCTTGCCGTCGGCTACACGCTTGACGAACTGGACAACGACATTACCGGCGGCGCAACGCCTGCCTCGTTCGAACCGTCGATCGATTATGTCGTCACCAAGATCCCGCGTTTCGCCTTCGAAAAGTTTCCCGGCTCCTCGCCGATCCTGACCACCGCCATGAAGTCGGTCGGTGAAGTCATGGCCATTGGCCGTACCTTCCAGGAAAGCTTGCAGAAGGCGCTACGCGGACTTGAAACCGGCCTGACGGGCCTCGATGAAATCGCCATTCCCAACATCGAGGAAGGCGATGAAAAGAACGCGATCCGCGCCGCCATCGGCACGCCGACGCCGGATCGTCTGCGCATGGTCGCGCAGGCAATGCGTCTCGGCCTGACCACCGAGCAGGTGCATGACGCATCCAAGATCGATCCGTGGTTCCTCGAACAGATCGAAGCCATCGTGAAGACCGAAGAGCGCATTCGCGAACACGGCCTGCCGCAGGACGCCGAAAACCTGCGCATGCTGAAAGCCATGGGCTTCTCCGACGCCCGCCTTGCCAGCCTGACCGGCAAGGATGCGGAAGACGTGGCCAAACTGCGCACCGAACTGGATGTGCATCCGGTCTATAAGCGCATCGACACCTGCGCGGCCGAATTCGCCTCGCCGACCGCCTATATGTACTCGACCTATGAAACGCCTTTCGTCGGTGAGCCGCGTTCGGAAGCCGAAGTTTCGGATCGCAAGAAGGTCGTCATTCTCGGCGGCGGCCCGAACCGTATCGGTCAGGGCATCGAGTTCGACTATTGCTGCTGCCATGCGGCCTTCGCGCTCGGCGATGCCGACTACGAAGCCATCATGATCAATTGCAACCCGGAAACGGTTTCGACCGATTACGACACCTCGGATCGTCTCTACTTCGAGCCGCTGACGGCGGAAGACGTGCTGGAAATCCTGCGCGTTGAAAAGGAAAAGGGCACGCTGCACGGCGTTATCGTCCAGTTCGGCGGCCAGACCCCGCTCAAGCTCGCCAATGCGCTTGAAAAGGCCGGAATCCCGATCCTCGGCACCTCGCCGGACGCCATCGACCTTGCGGAAGATCGCGACCGTTTCCAGAAGCTTCTCATCAAGCTCGACCTCAACCAGCCGAAGAACGGCATCGCCTATTCAGTCGAACAGGCGCGCCTTGTCGCCGCCGATCTCGGCTTCCCGCTGGTCGTGCGTCCGTCCTATGTTCTGGGCGGCCGCGCCATGCAGATCATCCACGACGAGCGCGGATTGCAGGCTTACCTGCTCGACACCGTGCCTGAACTGGTGCCGGAAGACATCAAGGCCAAGTATCCGAACGACAAGACCGGCCAGATCAACACGCTGCTCGGCAAGAACCCGCTTCTGTTCGATACCTATCTGACGGAAGCCATCGAAGTGGACGTCGATTGCCTCTGCGACGGCAAGGACAGCCTTGTTGCGGGTATCATGGAGCATATCGAGGAAGCCGGTATCCATTCGGGTGATAGCGCCTGCTCGCTGCCGGTCCATACGCTTTCGCCGGAAATCGTTGCGGAACTGGAACGCCAGACGGCAGCGCTTGCCAAGGCGCTTCACGTCGGTGGCCTGATGAACGTGCAGTTTGCGATCAAGGATGGCGAGATCTTCATTCTCGAAGTCAATCCGCGCGCATCGCGTACGGTTCCATTCGTCGCCAAGACAGTCGGCACACCGATTGCCAAGGTTGCAGCCCGCATCATGGCAGGCGAAAGCCTCGAAGCAGCACTTGGCGCCTATGGCGGCAAGCCGCAGTCGACAGCACGCCCGCACATTGCAGTCAAGGAAGCTGTGTTCCCGTTCGCCCGTTTCCCCGGCGTCGATACGCTGCTCGGACCGGAAATGCGCTCGACCGGCGAAGTCATGGGCCTCGACTACGACTATGCGCTGGCTTTCGCGAAGGCACAGCTTGGCGCTGGCGTGGAATTGCCGCGTGAAGGCACGGTCTTCGTATCCGTCCGCGACGAAGACAAGGAACGCGTGCTCGGCCCCGTCCGCCTGCTGGCAAGCATCGGCTTCAAGGTCATGGCAACCGGCGGCACGCAGAAGTTCCTCGAAGCCAACGGCGTCGAAGCGACCAAGATCAACAAGGTCATTGAGGGCCGTCCGCATGTGGAAGACGCGATCCGCAATCGCCAGATCCACCTGGTCTTCAACACGACGGACAGCGCAAGTGCTGTTTCCGATAGCAAGTCGATCCGCCGCGCAACGCTGATGCAGAAGCTGCCTTATTACACGACCATGGCCGGTGCGGAATCTGCCGCCGAAGCCATCGCCGCACTCAAGGCCGGATCGCTGGAAGTGCGCCCGCTGCAGGATTACTTCCGCTAATCACATAGCCAAAAAGATAGAAAAGCCGTCGGTCAATCCGGCGGCTTTTCTCATGCCGTTTTGAGAGCTGGCAGTTCCAGAGGCTTTCCGGAAGGATCGTCCTCCAGATTAACCTGCTGCGTGAAAAGCCCGTCATGCAGATGCGGCTTGCCGAGATGAATGACGGCAGCATCTTTCAGTTCGCTGTTCAGCAGGTCGCGAATCCGGTCATAGGCTTCGGCGTCGAGGCCATCGAGCGCACCATCGATGACGATCCACGCCGGTTTCTGCAAGATCAGGCGGGCAAAGGCGATGCATTGGCGCTCATCGTCCGTCAGGACGCGGTCCCAACGCGCAACGCGGTCGAGGCTCGTGGAGAGTCGTTCAAGCCCGGCCCGTCGCAGCACGTTTTCCAGATCCGCTTCGGAAAACTTCTTCATATCGAGCGGATAGACGAGCACGCCCCTGAGGTTGCCCGGCGGAAAATAAGGTGCGCGCGGCATGAAGGCGACACCATCGCCGGCGGGCATACCGATCCGCCCCTCGCCCCATGGCCAAAGCCCGCCCAATGCGCGGAACAATAATGTTCTTTGCGTCTCGGTCCCGCCCGTCACAAGCACGCGATCGCCGGGCCGTACCGAAAAGGCCTTGCGGGAAAGCTTCACACACTGATCGGGAGCGGCGATGGAAACATCGTCCAGCGTCAGCCTGTCATCATCATTCGCCGCAAGCTCGATCTGCCGGTCGAGACGGCCGAGTGCATCCATATGCAGTACCGCCTGGCGGAAACTCGCCACACGCAGCAGCGTCGCCCGCCAGTCGGCAATCGCACCGAAATTATCGACAAACCAGCGCAGCGCATTGTGTACCTGTGTAAACGCGCCAACTGCCATCATCAGCCCGCCGAATGTCAGCCCGCCGCCGAAATAGACCGGAGCCGCGACAAGAATTGGTGCCACGATTGTCAGCCAGCCATAACCGGCGGTCACCCAGGTCAGCCGCGTCGTCGCATAGACGATCTTGCGGATCGCACCCAGAACCGCGTCGATATCCAGATCGAGACGACGTCTTTCATCCCCTTCGCCGCGCGACAGGGTGATGGCGTCCACATGCTCATTGACCCGCATCAGCGATGCGCGGAAATCCGCTTCGCGCGCATAGCGATTGGCGTTGATGTTGACCAGACTGCGCCCGACGATCCATGTGAGCCAGGAGGCGGAAGCCGCATAAAGGATGACGGCCCAGACCATATAGCCGGGGATCGAGAAACTGTAGCCAGCGATATGGAACACGAAACCGCTCGACAGCGACCACAACACCCCCACGAAACTCACCAGAATAACGGTGGACTGAAGCAGGTTTATGCCAAGATCGCAGGAAGTTTCGGCCAGATGGCGTGCATCCTCATGCAAACGTTGATCGGGATTGATGCCGATTTCGCCAGCATTGGCCAGACGAAATGCCCGGCCCGGTACAAGCCATTGCCCGACCAGATCGCGCGCCAGTCCCTCACGCATTTTGAGCTTGAACATCTGGTTAAGCCAGGTTTGCGATACATTGAGTACAAGCAGACTGCCCGCAATCCCGAAGAAAACCATCAGCTGGTGGAAGAAAGCCTGCAAATCCCGACGGGAGAGCGCATCGTAGAAAGGTTCGTTCCATCGATTGATGGCGACCTGTCCGATGGCGATCAGCACGATGAGAACGAAAATGCCGGTCCCCAGCGCAATCAGTGTATTGCGTACCGGCGAGACCATAAAGGCCCCGACCATCATCGAAACTTGAGAGAAGAGATCGGTTCCGTCGCGTGATGGCGTGCCGCCGATCAACTTCGCCGAACTCTTGCGCAGGCGCTCGGTGACACTGCGCTTGGGCTTCCTGCGGCGGCGTTCCTTCTTAGGCGCGTTTTGCTTCGTCTTGTCCTTGCCTGGTTCAGACGTCATGTCCTGCCTCGCTGCCCACCCGTCCGGCTCAGTTTTGCAGATATATTTTGCAACATGCTGAATATCTACGTCACGTGGAAGTCAAAGATAGGAAATCAGCACGCTTTTCCGGCAAACCGCTTATGATGGGTCACAACAATATGCAGGTTTTACGGCAAATCATTCGTTGCAATTATGGCCTGAACGCTAACCCTGCCGGAACATTCCATGACCGTCACGATCCAACCCATCGACAAAGTGCTTATTTATGCAACGTGGAACAACCGGCTTCTCGTTTTCGCAGAACCGGATTTTCCTGATACGCCGCTTCAGGTGCCGGGCGGCACTGTGGATACGGGAGAAGACATTCTCGCCGCCGCCTACCGCGAATTCACCGAGGAAACCGGCCTTCTTTATGACGATGGCATGATCCATCTCGAAAGCTTCGACTATGATTATCTGGAAAGAGGACAGAGAGAGCTTCACCGCCGTCACTGTTTTCACCTGCAATTGAGAGTCGCGACGCCTGAAACCTGGGATCACTATGAAATGTCGCCATGCGACGGGGGCGCCCCGATTCTGTTCCGGCTGTTCTGGCTCGACCGAGCGAACGCGCAAAACCGTCTCGGACTCGGTATGGCAGAAAGCCTTGGTAAAATCAGTTTCTAGTTGGCAATGTAGCTGTCTTGTGCTGGTCAAGTTTGTCGCATATAGTTAGCGCATCGATTTTTCGGTCGAGTGACTTTGCGACCCGTGCGGCCCGCCGTGCTTCCTGACGATCTCCTGTCCATAAATTCGATTCACAGGGACGTGTGCGAAGCATACGGACTACTCTACTACTAATGTTACAAAGGAATTTCCCATGGCTACGGGAACAGTTAAGTGGTTCAATACGACCAAGGGCTTCGGCTTCATCCAGCCTGACCAGGGCGGCACGGACGTTTTCGTTCACATCTCCGCCGTTCAGCGCGCTGGCCTTGCCACGCTCGATGAAGGTCAGAAGGTTTCTTACGAAATCGTTCAGGACCGCCGTTCGGGCCGTTCGTCTGCCGACAACCTCGTCGCAGCATAAGTTTTGCCGCAAGGCAGAGAAAAGGCGGGCCCTCGGGCCCGCTTTTTTATTGTCTGTTTTAACCAGTCCCTGCCAGCGCGCTCGCGCCAAGCATGACGGCGGCAATCAGCGCCGCAATGGTGCGGACGTGGTTCCACATAGTCCAGTCGCGGACATAAGCGAGCCAGACATCTGCCGAAGCCGCAGCATTGGCATCCATCGCCGCAAGCTGGTTATTCAGCGGCACATTAAGAGCCATCGTCACGCCGATCGTGCCGACGAGATAAACGGCAGCGCCGATCATCGCCCATTTCGACAGCCCCCCAAAGCCCATCAATCCCAGTACGATAATCGCCAGACACAACAATGCCGTGCCGAAGAAGACGGCAAAGAACGTGCCGTTGATGACGGTGACATTGATCGACTGCATCGCCGTTATACCCGCATCGGCCGGAATACGTGCCAGCGCGGCCATCACAAAACTTGAGAACGCATAGAAGATGCCGCCTGTAATAGCGCTTCCCCATGCAGTCAGCAGAACAAGCAGTTGGAAACTTGTCGTCATGATCGTCCCTCCACGTCTGCATGAAACATGCAGCATGGCGCTCACAATGCACGCTTAGCTCGCAGGCATAAAGCACAACCGCCCGTTCCAATCAGTTTTTTGCGTTAATATGTCAGCATTGCTGATCGATCTGTTCGTTTCGGCAACACATTTTTGCGAAATCCGGCAATTGCCGATGAAATCACAATCCTTCTGTTGCGCTTCCGGCGCCGATGGGACATAGAAAACCCGCAAAACCGGACCTGCCCGGTGCCGGTTAACAGAGCCTGCCATCTATGGAGATCTATCATGGCATTTCTCGCCGACGCCCTTTCCCGTGTAAAGCCATCTGCGACCATCGCGGTCAGCCAGAAAGCACGTGAACTGAAAGCCAAGGGCAAGGACGTGATTGGTCTCGGAGCGGGTGAGCCCGACTTCGACACGCCCGCAAATATCAAGCAGGCTGCCATCGACGCGATCAATCGCGGCGAAACGAAGTACACGCCGATTTCCGGTATCCCTGAACTGCGTCAGGCCATCGTTGCCAAGTTCAAGCGCGAAAACGGCCTCGACTACAAGCCGGAGCAGACCATCGTTGGCACCGGCGGAAAGCAGATTCTGTTCAACGCCTTCATGGCGACACTGAACCCCGGCGATGAAGTCATCATTCCCGCCCCCTACTGGGTCAGCTATCCTGAAATGGTGGCGATCAACGGCGGCAACCCCGTCTTCATCAACACGAAGATCGAAGACAATTTCAAGCTGACCGCTGCCGATCTGGAAAAGGCCATCACGCCCAAGACCAAGTGGCTGATCTTCAACTCGCCGTCGAACCCGACCGGCGCGGCTTACACGGAAGCAGAACTCAAGTCCCTGACCGACGTTCTCGTTCGTCATCCGCATGTCTGGATTCTGACCGACGACATGTATGAGCATCTGGTCTATGGCGATTTCGTCTTCACGACCCCTGCTCAGGTCGAGCCTTCGCTTTACGACCGCACGCTCACCATGAACGGCGTGTCGAAGGCCTATGCCATGACCGGCTGGCGCATCGGTTACGCCGCAGGCCCGCTACAGCTCATCAAGGCCATGGATATGGTTCAGGGTCAGCAGACCTCCGGCGCCTGCTCCATCGCGCAATGGGCCGCAGTCGAAGCACTCAATGGCACCCAGGATTTCATTCCGGAAAACAAGAAGATCTTCCAGGCGCGCCGTGATCTGGTCGTGTCGATGCTCAATCAGGCCAAAGGCATCCAGTGCCCGACGCCGGAAGGTGCCTTCTACGTCTATCCGTCTTGCGCAGACCTGATCGGCAAGAAAACGGAAGCAGGCAAGGTCATTGAAACCGACGAAGACTTCGTCACCGAATTGCTGGAAGCAGAAGGCGTCGCCGTCGTTCACGGTTCGGCTTTCGGACTTGGACCGAACTTCCGTATTTCCTATGCAACGTCGGATACGCTGCTTGAAGAAGCCTGCACCCGCATCCAGCGCTTCTGCGCCAGCCTGCGCTAAACAGGTCGAACCGAAAATAACAAAGGGGCCGAGAGGCCCCTTTTTCGTGCCTGCAATTCGAGAAAACAAATGAGACTTGGCGAAAAGCCAAAAAAAAAGCCAGACAAATGTCTGGCTTTGAGTTTTGAAGGTGCCTTCGAGGCAAACCTCCAGAGGGGAACACTCAGCCTGCGCAAATGGGAGGAGGAAACGCAGCACTGAGATGATCCTTATATGCCTCTTGCCCATTGTTTTTGCAATGCGACTTTAGCGCAATGCAGCTATGCGTTTTACGCATGTCTTGATCAGAGCATAAATCAATTTAAAAACAACAACTTATGACGATATGAATTACTTCGTAATATTATAATGTGCAGATCGATCGCCTAATGCATGAGCAGCGGCGAAACAACGATGCCTCCAAATGCGGCAAATCACCCTTTTTGAGTCGCTCCAAGCAGATGTCATGCAACTGTCACTGCAGTGCAGCGGGCCTGTCACACAACACGCCTAAAAGCCCCGGCAAGATGCCGCGCATGGCGCGCCCGGCACATGTGCAGCGCGTAAAAAGCCGTTGCGACAAGAGACAGACCCGAGAAGGAGCGTACCCGTGCGGATCGTTCAGATTACAGACACCCACCTCAGCCCCATCAAGCCGCACTTCAACCGCAACTGGGAACCGCTCGTTGCCTGGATCGATGAGCAGAAGCCGGATCTGGTCATCCATACTGGCGACCTGACGGTTGATGGCGCCGATGTGGAGGCCGACCTTCTGTTCTGCCGTACTTGTCTGGACGAGCTTCCTGCCCGCGTTCTCAGCCTTCCCGGTAATCACGATATCGGCCACCTTCCCGAAAGCCACCAGCCGGTCAATGCGCAGCGCCTGATGCGCTGGCGTCGGCATATCGGCCCGGATCGCTGGGCGGAAAATTTCGGCAACTGGCGCATCATCGGCCTCAACAGCCTTGTCATCGGCTCCGGCGAAGCCGAAGAAGCGGAACAGTTTCAGTGGTTCGAAGACGAATTGAAGAATAGCGGCGGCAAGCCCGTCGCCGTCTTCGCCCACAAGCCGCTCTTTGTGGACGACCCGGAAGAAGGGGACAGCGGTTACTGGGGCATTCGCCCTGCCCCGCGCCAGCGTCTTTATGATCTTTTCACGCAATATAATGTGCAGCTCCATGCCAGCGGCCATCTGCACCGCGCCTGGTCGGGCGACGCTTTCGGCACGAACTATGTCTGGGCGCCTGCCGCCGCCTTCATCGTTGGACCGATGGAACGCGACCTGCCCGGCGAGCGCATTCTCGGCGCTGCCATTCACGATCTCGACGAGGTCGCGACGAGCAGTATCGTTCGCATCGATGAGCTGACGCCCTATGTCATCGATGACGTGGTGCATGAAGTCTATCCCCACCACTCCGGCGATAGCGAGAAAGTCACCGAGGAGGCAAGCCAGTGAGCACGCTCGTCCTTCGCGACATCGGCAAATCCTACGGGGGCAACCGCATTCTCGATGGCATTTCCATCGAAGCCGCGGAAGGTGAATTCATCGCCCTCGTCGGCCCGTCGGGCTGCGGCAAGAGTACGTTGCTGCGTATTCTCGCCGGTTTGGACCATGCCGATGAAGGAAGCGTGGAGCTTGCAGGGCGCAACATAACCGGCGCTCACCCCGCTGACCGGAACATCGCCATGGTGTTCCAGTCCTACGCTCTCTATCCCCACCTGACGACAGCGCAGAATATCGCGGTGCCGCTTGCGATGCGTGATCTGACCGCCGTGGAACGCCTGCCCATGATCGGCGCGTTCATTCCCGGTCAGCGCAGCAAGCGCGCCGCCATTCAAAAACAGGTCAAGGCAACCGCAACGAGCCTCAAGATCGACCACCTGCTCGACCGCAAGCCGGGCCAGATGTCTGGTGGCCAGCGTCAGCGCGTGGCCCTTGCCCGCGCGCTCGTCCGTCAGCCCGGCGCATTCCTGATGGATGAGCCGCTATCGAACCTCGATGCCAATCTACGTGTTCACACTCGTGCGGAAATCGTCGAACTGCATCGCCGCGCCGGTGTCCCCACCATCTACGTGACCCACGATCAGGCTGAAGCACTCAGCATGGCCGACCGCGTTGCGGTGATGATGGGCGGCAAGCTGCTCCAGATCGACACGCCGACTGCGATCTATAATGATCCGCGCCATATCGAGGTTGCGCAATTCATCGGCACGCCGCGCATCAATATTCTGGAAGCTTTGGTCAGCGATAATGGCACGGTGCATTTTGCAGGCCGCGCCATCCTGCAGGATGTCGCCGCCCATTCCGGCACCGATATCCGTATCGGCGTTCGTCCTGAGCATTTTCAGCTCAAGCCGCACGACAAGACAGGCATTGCGGGCACGGTTTCGCGGATCGAATTCCTCGGTTCGGAAGTTCTCGTCTATCTCAAGGCTCCCGGCGCTTCGCAGGATCTCACTGTGAAGCTTTCACCCGAAGAGGCTCGCAACATGGCCATTGGCCTCCCCGTCGGCCTGCATTTCGATGCCAGCAACGCCTATCTCTTCGGAGAAGATGGACTGCGCCTGCGCCAGCCCGCCGGAAATATCGTCAAGACGGCATCGCCGGAAAAGGCTGCCGCTCATGTCTGATATGACGCTATCCAGCCATGCAGCCATTGGCGCACGGACGGCAGCTGAGGAAGCCCGCCGCCGTGAAGAACGGCTGGCATGGAAACTGGCAGCTCCAGCCATCATTTTGACGGTACTGCTGATCCTCCTGCCGACAGCCGCCGTCATTTTCTGGAGCCTGACCAATTTCGAGCTTGGCTATGACGGTTTTGAATTCATTGGACTGGAAAACTATGCCGAACTCTTCAACGACCGTACGTTTCTGATCTCGCTGAAGAACACCGCCATCTATACCGCCATCGTCGCGCCCGCTTCCGTCTTTCTCGGTCTCGGCGTAGCCCTCCTTATCGAAGGCGAAGTTCGCGGCAAATCCTTCTTCCGCACGGTTTACTTCCTGCCGGTGGCTTCGCTCCTCGTCGCCATGGCCACCGTCTGGCAATATCTGCTGCATCCGACGCTGGGCCCCGTTAACGCCATGCTGGGCATGATCGGCATTGCCGGTCCCAACTGGCTCGGCTCCAGCGAGACGGTGCTGCTCAGCCTCGCACTGATCGGCATCTGGCAGAGCGTCGGCTTCAACATGGTGCTGTTTTTGGCCGGTCTCACGGCCATCCCGCGAGAACTCTACTCGGCAGCCGAAGTGGACGGCGTGAAAAACAGTTGGGAACGCTTCCGGCTGGTCACATGGCCCCTGCTCGGCCCGACCACGCTATTCGTCACAACAATCAGCATCATCAATGCCGTGAAGGTGTTCGAGACGGTCAAGACGCTGACCGAAGGCGGCCCGAACAAGGCTTCTGAAGTGTTGCTCTGGACTATTTATCAGGAAGGCTTCGTCTATCTGCGCGTCGGCTATGCCTCCGCCATGACGGTGATCTTTCTCGCGGTCCTCGTGATCCTGATGATGCTGCAATTCCGCGTGCTGGACCGCCGCACCCACTATTGAGGGGACCTCCCATGTCGCTTGCACGTTCGATTCGCCTCGGCATTCTGTCACTGGGGGCCCTGCTGTTTCTGGCGCCCTATATCTTCATGCTGTCGACAGCGGCAAAATCCCAGCAGGATATTTTCTCGTCTTCCTTGTCGCTGATCCCGCACAACTGGGCGCTATGGGATAATCTTTCCAAAGCATTCAGCCGTGTGCCGATGGGGCTTTTGCTGTTTAACGGCGTGGTCGTCTGCGCGCTCGTTCTGGTCATTCAGGTCGTGGTCGCAATTCCCTGCGCCTATGCCATGGCAAAGCTCAATTTCCGCGGCCAGCGCACTATGATGATGATGGTCATGCTCGGCCTGCTCGTGCCGATCCATGCCACCGCATTGCCCTTCTACGTAGGTTTCAACCAGCTCGGCGTGCTCAACAGCTATTTTGCTCTCAGCGCTCCGTTCTTCATCTCGGTCTTCGGCATATTCCTGTTCCTGCAGTTCTTCCGCGCCATGCCGGATGATCTGATCAGTGCCGCTCGCCTCGACGGCATGTCGGAAGCAGGCATCGTCATGCGAGTGATCGTACCCAATGCCTGGCCTGCCATCACCGCCTTCTCGATCTTCTCGGTTGTCGCGCACTGGAACGACCTGTTCTGGCCGCTGATCGTCGTCAACGGCATGGAACGCGCCACGCCGCCGCTCGGCCTCCTCTATTTCCGCGCTGCGGAAGCAGGCGATGATTACGGAGCGCTGATGGCCGCAACTCTCATCATCACCCTGCCGCTGCTGCTGGCATTTCTCGCCGCCCAGCGCCGCTTCATCGAAGGCATCACCCTCACCGGCCTCAAGGGCTGAATTCTTCCCTCCCATCCTCCACAGGAGTTCAAACATGAAACGCTTTTCAGGCGCACTTGCCGCTCTGGCCATGGTAACCGGCCTCGGTTCGCCCGCCTTCGCTGACACGACGCTGAACGTGCACTATCCGATGCCGGGCTTCTTCAAGGATGTCATGGCCGACATCTCCAAGAAGTTCATGGAAGAAAATCTGGACATCAAGATCAACTTCGTCAGCCCGTCTGCAACCTACGAAGAAGGCATCCAGACGATCATGCGTCAGGCCGGGACGTCTGAAATGCCTGATATCACCTTCACCGGTTTGAACCGCCTGCGTGTTCTGGCGGAACGCAATATCGGCGTCGACATGAAGCCGTTGGTCGAAAAAGAAGCCGATATGGAAGCGCAGGGCTTCACCGATCACCTGCTGAGCCTCGCCCGCGTCGGCGACCGTCAGGTCGGCCTTGCTTTCGCAACCTCCAATCCGATCATGTATTACAATGCCGATCTTCTGAAAGCGGCAGGCGGTAATCCCGACACTCCCCCCACCACCTGGGACGAAGTGATTGAGCTCGGCGGCAAGATCAAGGCCCTCGGCAACGGCAATGAGGGCATCGACTTCCGCTGGCAGGGCGACGACTGGATGTTCTCAGCCCTTCTGTTCGGCGCGGGCGGCACCATGCTGACCGATGACGAGAAGAAGGTTGCCTTCAACGGTCCGGAAGGGCTTGAAGCCTTCAAGCTGGTTGACCGCATGGTGAAGGAAGGCGGCATGCCGGTTCTGACCAAGGCTGCGGGCGAACAGGCTTTCGCGGCTGGCAAGGTCGGCTTCTCGTTCCAGACGACTGGCGCGCTGCGCAACACGATCAAGAATGTTGGCGACAAGTTCGATCTTCGCACAGCGAAAATCCCGCTTATCAACGCTGAAAAGGGTCGTCTGCCAACCGGCGGCAACGCGGTTGTCATCCTGACCGAAGATCAGGCCAAGCAGGATGCGGCGTGGAAATTCGCCAAGTTCGCCGCCGGACCATACGGTGCTTCCGTTGTGGTTCCCGGCACCGGCTACGTGCCGAACAACGAGCTCGCTGCGAAGTCCGACGAATATCTCGGCAAGTTCTATGAGGAGAATCCGCTTTTCAAGGCTGGCCTCAGCCAGATGTCGCTGATGATCCCATGGTACGCCTTCCCGGGTTCGAATGGCGTGAAGGTAACGCAGACCATCGTGGACAATCTTTCGCGTGTCGTCGAGCAGTCCGCCACGCCGGAAGATGCCCTTGCCGATGCCGCGAAGGAAGTCCAGCGCCTCTTGCCGCGCAAGTAATCAGCCATCACCAACAACAAAAGGCCGCGCTGATTGCCAGCGCGGCCTTTTTTAAATCGCAAGCTGCAATCAATAAGTCCAGTTTCGGGCCTTCGAAAACAGGAAGTCACGGAATGCATGCAGTTTCGCGGAGTTCTTCAAGGCTTCCGGATAGCAGAAGAACGTATCGAAGGATGGTATCTCTTCCAGTTCCGGCAGAAGCTGCACCAGCCCGGATTCCTTGTCGGCCATATAATCGGGCAGAACCGCAATGCCGACGCCGCGCTGCACAGCGCGACGGATCGACAGCAGATTGTTCACCTGCAGAGCCGGAATGCGTGTGCTGCCATCGGTACGTCCGGCAATCTCCAGCCAGTTCAGACCTGTAAGATAGCTTGGCGCCGGTTCACCGAAGGTCACGACGCGATGCTGGTCGATCTCGTCTATCGAATTCAGCTTGCCATATTTCGAAACATATCCGGCCGATGCATAGACATGCATATGCACCGTGAACAGTCGGCGCTGGATCAGGTCCGGCTGCTGCGGCTGCCGCAACCGGATGGCACAATCCGCATGGCGCATCGTCAGATCCAGTTCCTCATTGTCGAGGATCAGCTGGAGCTGGATATCGGGATAAAGCTCGACGAATTCTTGAATGCGCTCGACCAGCCAGCCGGACCCAAGACCAACAGTCGTCGTCACGCGGAGACGACCTGTCGGCTTTTCCTTGCTTTCTGCCAGTTTCGAGCGAACGTTTTCGAGCTTCATCAGCACGTCATGTGCCGTGCGATAAAGTGTTTCGCCCTGCTCGGTCAGGATCAGACCGCGCGCATGACGATGAAACAGCGGGACGCCGACATCCTGCTCCAGCGCGCTCACCTGACGCGAGATGGCCGATTGCGACAAATGCAATGTCTGGGCTGCGTGGGTGAACGACCCAGCCTCAGCCGCAGCATGAAAAATGCGCAGTTTATCCCAGTCGAGCGGAGCGACCACGATTATCCCCTCTCATTGTTTTCACCGCATTCATCTTATGCAAAACCGCCCCACACCTTTGGCCAGGAAATGCTTTACTCCGCAGCTTCGTGCAGCGGCTCCTGTGCAGCAAGCCAGCGCTCGGCTTCAAGAGCAGCCATGCAACCCAAACCGGCGGCTGTCACAGCCTGCCGATAAATATCGTCCGTCACATCGCCCGCAGCGAAGATGCCCGGAACGTCGGTAGCCGTCGAATCGGGTGCGGTCCATAGATAGCCGTTTGGCTTCTGCTTGAGTTTGCCCTCGAACAAAGAAACCGCAGGTGCGTGGCCGATAGCGACAAAAACACCATGCGTGTCGAGTTCCTGCGTCTCGCCCGTCACCACGTTCTTGAGGCGCACGCCGGTCACGGTCGCGCCCATGGGCGGCTTTGCCTCCGTGCCGAGGATTTCGTCGATCACACTGTTCCAGATCACGGAGACGTTCTGGCGCGCAAGCAGGCGATCCTGCATGATTTTTTCTGCACGGAAGCCGTCGCGGCGATGCACGACCGTCACGCTCTTGGCGATATGCGACAGATAAAGCGCTTCCTCGACAGCGGTATTGCCGCCGCCGACGACGACCACATCCTTGCCGCGGTAGAAGAAACCGTCACAGGTTGCGCAAGCCGAAACGCCGCCGCCCATGAAGGTCTGCTCGCTGTCGAGGCCAAGCCACTTGGCCTGTGCACCCGTGGCGATAATCAGGGCATCGCAGGTATAGATCGTGCCGGAATCACCCTTCAGGCGGAAAGGCCGCACGGTGGTTTCAACCTCGGTGATGATGTCATGGACGATCTCTGCGCCGACATTCTGCGCCTGCGTCGCCATCTGGTCCATCATCCATGGCCCCTGCACCGGATCGGCATAGCCCGGATAGTTTTCCACATCGGTGGTGATCATCAGCTGCCCACCCTGTTGCAGCCCGGCAATGACAATGGGCTTCAGCATGGCGCGGGCGGCATAAATCGCCGCAGTATAACCAGCAGGACCTGAGCCGATGACTATGACTGGCGCGTGACGCTGTGACATGAAGTTCTCTCCGGTCCCGGAGCGTTTCGACCTGACCCGGCCGGATCAGCGCTCCAATGTTTGTTTTCACTCGTTTGCATTTGCGGCACCTTGCCCAAAAATGTTCCACACTTTTGGG
The DNA here is from genome assembly GCF_041929965.1 of Brucella oryzae. NCBI lineage: Bacteria > Pseudomonadati > Pseudomonadota > Alphaproteobacteria > Hyphomicrobiales > Brucellaceae > Brucella > Brucella oryzae. Next base: position 19,280 of record NZ_JBHEEO010000013.1, read on the forward strand.
GGTGCACTCTAAAATCGATTTAAAGTCGCGACTCCAGCTCTTCAGAATCGCTTTCGCGCCCTGTTCAGCCAATGCCTCGACATTATGGCCAAGGTAGGTCTGCCCCCGATTGTTTGCAAGGTTCCACAGGGATTTGCTGTGCTTTAGCCACAGCTTGTGACCTTTAAGCAAACCCTTTGATAACCACACGTTGCGGGTGGATCGATCTCACGCTAAACAAACATCACATAAGGGACAATTCGCCTAACTTCGGAGCCGGCCGCCATCTATAAAACAGTCGCCAATATCTGCGCGCGTTTCGGCCTCGTCATGGCTGCCGCCATGCTCCTGCCTGCCGCAATCGACCTGCGCGACGGAAGCGACGACTGGCTGGTTTTCGTCCGTTCCGCCGCAGCGACCGGCGCGCTGTCCGCCCTGATATTGCTGGCCACGCAGAACCAGACAATGCGCTTCACCCCACGGCTCGGGTTTCTGCTGACAGCCTGCCTCTGGCTCACGGCAAGCTTTCTCGGCTCGATTCCCCTCTATTTTTCGCATTTGCCGATCAGCTATGCGACAGCATTCTTCGAGGCCATGTCGGGCGTCACATCCACCGGTGCCACCGCACTGACCGGACTCGACAACATGCAGCGCGGCATTCTTTTGTGGCGCTCGCTTCTTTGCTGGATCGGGGGCGTCGGCTTTATCGGCCTGGCGCTCTTGATGCTGCCCTCCCTGCGGGCGGGCGGGCTTGCGCTCTTTCATATGGAAAATTCCGACAAGTCTGAAAAGATCCTCCCGCGCATGAACCAGATTGCGCTGGGTATCGTGCTTGCTTATCTCAGCCTGACCGCTGCCTGTATCATCGCCTATTTTGCCGTTGGCATGAGTGTGTTCGACGCCATCAATCATGGCCTGACGACCGTTGCCACGGCAGGCTTTTCCACCCACGACAGTTCAATCGGCTTTTATGAAGGAAACCGCCTGCTCCTGGTGGTGTCCACGATATTCATGGCGCTGTCAGCGCTGCCCTTCGTGCTTTACATCAAGGCCTTCATGCCGCGCCGCATGGAATCGCTCGCCGATCCGCAAGTGAAACTGTTCTTCTCAATCGTGATCGGGTTCAGCTTCGCGCTCGCGGTGGTACTGCGGCTCGGATCCGATGTGCCTTTCGGCGACGCATTGATTTCGGCCTCGTTTCATTTCGTGTCGGTCATGACGACGACAGGCTATGCGACGGAAGACTATTCTCTCTGGGGACCGCCTGCGATCGGAATTTTCTTTCTTGCGTCGTTTCTGGGCGGCTGTGCCGGATCGACATCGGGCGGCATCAAGATGAACCGCCTCATCATTCTGTGGAGCCTGACGCAGGCTAATCTCGCCCGGCTCATTATGCCGCACGCCGTCATCAAGATCCGTTACGGCAGCTCGGAAATTTCCGGCGAAATCGCGCAGAACGTGCTTCTGTATCTGTTTCTCTATTGTGCTTCGCTCATTACAGGTGCGGTGCTGCTCGCCGCGCTTGGACTTGACTTCGTTTCGGCCTTCACCGGCGCCCTGACCGCGCTTTCCAATGTCGGCCCTGGTTTGGGCGATACTATTGGTCCCGTTGGCAACTTCTCAACCATTCGGGACCCGGCCTTATGGGTCCTTTCCTTCCTGATGCTGGCCGGGCGTCTGGAACTCGTTACCGTGTATATCCTGTTCACTCGTGCTTTTTGGGTGCGTTGACAGAACGTTATGCGGTTTACATCCGCCTGTTTCATTTGATATGAGCAGGATTAGATTGCGCCACGATGGCGACGAATGTTCTATAATTACCCCGGAATGAAATTTCCTTGCGCGCGGAGTTACGCATGCCGATCAAGGCCGATCTGGATGAAATCGATTGGAAAATCCTTCGGGAGCTCCAGAACAACGGGCGCATCACCAATGTCGAGCTGGCCGAACGTGTCGGCATTTCGGCCCCGCCTTGCCTTCGCCGTGTGCGCAAGCTGGAAGAAAGTGGCGTCATCCGGGGTTATCGCGCCATTCTCAATGGCAATTCGCTCGGACAGGACCTCGTTGCATTCTGCTCGGTCGGCCTTCATCGTCAGGCCGATGCGGACCTCAAGGCGTTTGCAGAGAAAACCAAGCAATGGCCGCTGGTACGCCGCGCCTGGATGGTTTCGGGCGAATCCGATTTTCTGCTGCATTGCGTGGCGCGTGATCTCAACACGTTCCAGACCTTCGTGATCGAAGAGCTGACCGCCGCGCCCAATGTGGATTCGGTGCGCACCGCGCTCACCATTCGTCCGGTCAAGGACGAACCGCTGATGATTCTCTGAAATTATTTGCCGGCGAATACGCGCTCGTAAACGCCGCTGATCGCAGCGGCTTCCTTTTCAAGCGGAAAGGTGGCGCGAACATGCCTGAGAGCATTTTCGCCGTCGCGTTCGGCCAGCGCCGGGTCTGCCAGATAGGGCTCGATTGCCTTGCGCAGGGCTTCGCCGTCGCCAGCCGCAACCGATGTCCCGGTGCCATTCACGATCATTTCCGCATAGGCGCCCGCATCGCTGGCGACGACCGCCGTTTGCGACGCCATGGCTTCAAGCGGCGTCAGTCCGAAACCTTCATTGCGCGAAGGTGCAACATAAAGCGTCAGGCGACGATACCAGACACGGATATCCGGCACTTCCCCCAGAATGAGGATACGATCCTGCAGGCCGGCAGCGGCGATCTTCGCCTTCAAAGCATCCTCGAAAGACTGGTGTTCAGCAGTCGTTCGTCCGGTAATGATCGCCGTCCAGTCCGGATATTTCGGCAGAAGCGCGATCATCGCATCGACAAAAAGATCCGTTCCCTTGGAGGAACGCACGCGGCCGAAACAGCCGACCGCATATTTTCCGGGCAGGCCCGACGCCGCGAAACTGTCCTCGTCATCGACAGGCGGATGGAACCGCTGCAGGTCCACACCATGCATGATGACCTGATGCGGAACTTCGAGAAAACTCCCCGACCGACCGCTCGTCGCAATCACCGCATTCATGCGACGGATAAGCCATTTGGTAAAAGGCTTGTGGTGGCGTTGTGCGGCCGAGGTGAAGATCAGCCGCAATTTCATGCGCAGCACATCGCGCATGAAAATACCGGCAAGCATTTCGATATTGCGCCGCGCATGCCAGATGCGGAACGGTTTCGTCCTTGGTTTCGACCAGAAGGACCAAAGCGCGCTCCATCCCAGATGCGGAAGCGTATCCGGCAGGCCCGGCCCCATCGTCGCAATATTCAGGCCCTTCGCGCGCTGCAAGGGGATCAGCTGAACGATTGTCGATGTGACACCGGAGAGGCGGCGCTTGAAATTCGGCGCCACCACCTCGACGTCCTGAACCCGAACCTGTCCGGAATCTGGCTTATGAGCGAGCACGGAAATCAGACGAACTTCAAACCGACGATTTCGTAGGAACGCGAACCGCCAGGTGCGTTGACTTCAATCGTATCGCCTTCGCCCTTGCCGATCAGCGCGCGCGCAATCGGGGATGAAATGGAGATGCGGCCTTCCTTCACATCGGCTTCCTGATCGCCGACGATCTGGTAGATTTTCTCTTCTTCCGTGTCTTCGTCGATCATGGTGACGGTGGCGCCGAACTTGATGCGGTCGCCCGACAGTTTCGAAACGTCGATAATCTCGGCACGCGCAACCAGATCTTCCAGTTCGTTGATACGACCTTCATTCAGGCTTTGGGCTTCTTTCGCAGCGTGATACTCGGCGTTTTCCGACAGGTCGCCATGCGCACGCGCTTCAGCGATTGCCTCAATAATCCGAGGGCGCTCCGATTGCTGGCGCCAGCGCAGCTCTTCCTTGAGCTTTTCGAAACCGCCAGGGGTCATAGGGAACTTTTCCATACCCAGTCCTTTCCTTCGCCCGGTGCTCGCCTCTCCCCGAGGTATTGCCGCACCGGCATCTTGATTTGCCCGCCTCACCTCGCGCAATGCTTGGATAGTGCGAGGCGCTTTTCGGAGGCTGACCAGCCGCCGACACACAAAAAGAAAACGGTCACCGAAACACCCGTCTCGGAACCGTTCGAATAACCGTTCATAGAACTATAGCAGTTCCATCAATCATTTCACGCGGAAAAATATGTCTCTGTCAACTCTGCCCGTAAGCGGCAGCTATTTCGCGTTGATCGGCCAGCTCGTAGGCCACTTTTCCGGGCCTCCGGCATAATTGCCATCGCAATCGCCTTTTGAGCGTTCCTGCAGCAAAACGAAACGCACCCGGCCCTCGCCGCTGTCGGTGGCTTTCCAGACATCGTAGATACCGCAGTCCCCAAGCCCTCTTCCCTTGAAGAAAGCCGTCAGCGTCAAGGCTTTCTGTGACCAGTCGATGTTCCATGCCGTGTCGGTCACTGTCGGGCCATCGTCGGAGATGGTTGGCAAAGAGATCGGCACGATCTTGTTTTCGTAGCGGCTGTAAAAAACATAAGGCTGGTTATAGGCCCCCGGCGAACCGCAGGGCAGTCCGATGAGATCAAGACCATCGGCAATCTTCGTTTCGAAACCGCCCGCATTGCGGAACGTGCCGGGGCTGGCCCCGCCGCAAACCGCCGTTTCGTCGGAAAAATCCTTGCGGATTTCTGTCGGTATCTCTTCGACCGTTTCAATCAGCTTCAGCTGTGGCGGAACCGGTGCCGGCTTGCTCCCCTTGACCTGCAATGCCTCGACGGTTCCGTCGCGCGATTGCTGTTCATCGACATAGATCAGCCCGCCGACAAGGCCCGAAAGCGAGTAGGTCGAGGTCTTTCCGGCAAATTTCAGTTGCAGTTTCCGGCCGTTCTTCATCGCATCGAGCGTCTTGGCAAGATCACCCGTATAGTCGAGCTGATCATTCTCAGCCTTCAAGGCCGAAACATCCACATCAAGCAGGGTTTGACCGTCGATGGAAATCTCCATCTTGCCAGTTGTCTGAGACGGATCGACATAGGAAAGCCTCAACACCGGTTTTGACCCGGATTGGCTGCTGCGAAAGACACCCAGTCCCGGCGCGCCATCGCTCGCGACCGGTGAGAGCGTCACTGTGCAGTTTTGCGCGAAATCGCACAGAACCAGCGTATCACGCACTTTCTTGAAGGCCGCCTGCGATTCCCCATCCGCCAGAACCAGCATCGCCGTGGCAATCGTTGGCACCGCAACGGATCGACGATTCAAAGAAAGCATAAAACACTCCGTCAGTAAGAAATCGCTCTCAACAGATCATGCATGAATGTCGCAGAATCGGAAGCTATCTTGCCGCCTGCCCATAATATTGCCTATAGCATAGTGATCGGAAAAGGCTGAAAAGCGTCCGGTTTCTCTTTCTATTGTGACATATCCTGAAAAGTTCGAAACGAGGCAATGATGACGCGCGTACAAGCTAATATGCTGCTGCTTCTGGCAGGCGTCATCTGGGGCATGGGTTTCGTCGCCCAATCGACGGCGATGGCCAGCATCGGCCCGTTTCTGTTCATCGGCATACGCTCGGCAATCGCCTCGCTCACGATCCTGCCATGGGCCGTGGCCGAAGGGCGCCGGGCGAAGGTCCGTCTAAGCCGGTCGAACTATCTCTTCTTCATGATTATTGGATTGAGCCTGTTCACCGGGCTCGTCCTCCAGCAGATCGGACTCATCACCACATCCGTCACCAATGCCGGTTTTCTGACCGGACTCTATGTCGTGATGGTGCCTGTGCTCGGCGTCATTCTGTTTCGCACATGGCCGCACCCGGTCGTCTGGCCAAGTGCCGCAGCATGTCTGGCAGGCATCTTCCTGCTTTCCGGAGGTGCGCCGACGGCACTCAAGCAGGGGGACTGGCTGGTCATTAGCGGTGCCGTCTTCTGGGCCTTGCAGGTCGTCCTGATCGGCAGGGCAAACCGCGCTGGACGCCCAATAACGCTGAGCTGCGTCCAGTTCGCGACAAGCGCAGTTGCAGGACTTGCCATCGCATCCATGGTCGAGGACTTCAACTGGACCGCCATCGCGCTCACCTGGAAGGAAATCCTTTTCACGGGCGTCTTTTCATCCGGTATCGCGTTCACCTTGCAGGCTATCGGACAGCGCTACACCACCTCGGCGCAGGCTGCGATCTTCCTGTCTTCGGAAGCGCTTTTTGCAGCTCTGTTCGGTGCCATTTTCCTCAGCGAACGACTGACCTTCATCGGCTTTGTCGGCTGCGGGCTGATCTTTGCCGCGATGCTGGCCGTCGAACTCGTTCCCATGTTCTGGAAACGCAAAGCGGCGCTTGTGCCTGCCGAATAAAGCGCGTTGGAGCCTGAATCAAAAAGCGGCTTGTGTGCGCGAAAATGGTGATTTTCGAGTACCGGAGCGGAGCGTACTTAAAGGTACGTGAGCACCGGAACACAGGCAAATTGCCATTTGCAGCCACACAGGGCGACTTTTGGAACAGGCTCTCACCCCTTGAAGATGAGTGCTGCCCCACCCGCTATGAGCGCGAAGCCCAGCAGGTGGTGCCAGGTAAAGGCTTCCTTGAGGTAGAATACCGAGAACAGGCTGAAGATCACCAGCGTGATGACCTCTTGAATCGTCTTGAGCTGCGCTGCCGAATAGACCTCATGCCCGATACGGTTCGCGGGGACCGCGAGGCAATATTCGATCAGTGCGATACCCCAGCTGATGAAGATGACCGTGACGAGTGGCGTGCTGGTGAATTTCAGGTGCCCGTACCAGGCGAATGTCATGAAAACGTTCGAGCCGATGAGAAGCAGGATCGGCAGAACGCTCGGCGAAATCAGTGCTGACATGGAAATGACTTCAGGGACCGGGAGGATGTTGTCTGCGGCATGGCCCGAAACCGCCGCAAGGTGATAGAATAAAGCGGGCATTTTGCCAATGCCGCGCCTTGGAGCGCGTTTCGATCTGATTGTATCAGATCGGCGCTCCAAGTTTTTTTCAATTGAAGCATAATCTTGATCGCCTTCACTTCACTCCGGTCAGATTATGCCCTGCCCCGTTTACGCCACAGCTCTTAACACCGGCGCTGACTCTTCCTTTACGCTTGCAAGCTAATATTCGTGGAACGCCATCGGTCTGGTCTCCTGAAGAAAAGGTATGGACATGAGTTCTGCGTTGTCCGCCACCGCTCCAGTCAGCCGCCAGCGCTCCCGGTTGCGACGCCTGGCCCCGTCTTTATCTATCGCGCTACTGACCGTCATCGCCGGTTGTTCCGGCGAGAGCGCGCCGCGCCCGCAGGCCAGCGTCGGCAATTCCGATGTGATAGTGCCTGAGGCGCCGGTCGCAAGTGCTGCCCCGATTAATGCCCCAGTCGTGGAGGCACCTGTCATGCAAGCGCCGCAGGAAGAGCGCGTCGTCGGGCTTGCGGAAGAGGAAGAAAACCACGTCGCGCAATCCACACCGCAGAGCCAGCCGCAATATTCCGGCGACTACGGCTTCACGGCTCCCGTTCAAAACCCGGTGACAGCCGCCGAAAACATCTACACGATGTCCAATTCAGAAGCCGCCTGCCGCACGCGGCTGAAGCGGCTCGGCGTCGTCTTCAAGGAAAAGCCGCCGATCTATCGCAGCAGCTCCTGCCAGATCGCAAATCCGATCGAGGTATCCGGTTTCAACAGCGGGTCCATCGCTTTCAAACCGGCAGCGACGCTGAACTGTCAGGTGACCGAAGCATTTGCCCGCTGGATCAAGGGTGACCTGCAACCGGCCTCACGACTGCGCTATCTGTCCGGCGTCAGCACGATCCATAATGCCGGCGGTTATTCCTGCCGCACCATGAACAACCGTCGCGGCGCGAAAATGTCGGAACATTCACGCGGCAACGCCATCGATGTCACCAAGATCGTGCTGAACAACGGCAAGAACATCATGGTGCGCAAGCCGGGCTTCTTCGCCTTCCGCGAAAAGGGCCTGCTCAACAGCGTCCGCTCCGATGCGTGCGGCTATTTCACGACGGTTCTCGGCCCCGGCTATAACCCCGAACATGCCGATCACTTCCATTTCGACCTGATGCAGCGCCGCAGCGGCTACCGCGCCTGCAAATAAGCCCGGCGCAATGCCGGGCTTGACGATGTTTATTCTTCAGGCGGCACCGGTGTCGGCTTGCCGTCCGCATCCAGAGAAACCATAATGAATTCAGCATGGGTAACGAGGTCGCGCTTGTCGCTGAGATAGCGTTTCGCCCACGCCTCGACCCGCAGCGTGATGGACGTACGGCCTACCCGCGTTATATCCGTATAGACGCAGAGTGTGTCACCGATCTTCACCGGTCGGGCGAATGACATTTCGCGCACCGCCGCTGTCACCGTGCGCCCCTTGGCGCGCTCGGCAGAACGGATGCCAGCGGCCATATCCATCTGCGCCATCACCCAGCCGCCGAAAATATCATAGGCTGAATTGGCGTCCTTGGGCATGGCGGAAACGCGGATGGTCAGCGATCCCGTCGGCTCGTTCGCGTCACTCATGATGGGATGTCCTTTCTGGATTAGAGCGCATCCCGAAAAGTGTAAAACGATTTTCGGAAAAGATGCGCGTCAAAACAAATAGATGAAACGCCGATCTGATCCTATCAGATCGAAACGCGCTCTAATGAGTCGCGGCAAAGTATGGGACAAGGCTTCAGCGAAGAAAAGTCCGCCAGTAACGGGTTTGCTCCTGACAGCCTTCTGTCAGGAGCAAACCGGATATGGAAGGCATGCGGAGGATTTCGCTTTCACACTCTTTTCATTTGAACGCTGAAATTCCATATTGGAAGCATGTTGCGGAAAAGTGGAAACCGGTTTTCCGCTTAAGAGCCTGAATCAAAAAGCGGCATGTGCGTGCGAAAATGGTGATTTTCGAGTACCGGAGCGGAGCGTACTTAAGGTACGTGAGCACTGGAACGCAGAAAAATCGCCATTTGTAGCCGCACAGGGCGACTTTTGGAACAGGCTCTAGGACATGCGGTAACAGTATAGGGTCATGGCTTCCTCAAAAGACAAACACTCCCAGGATTCGCACAACAAGGCTGGCGGCTTCGGTGAAGCGCCGCGTTCAGATGGTTTCGGCGAAACGCCTCAGGCCGGGTTTTCCGGCGCGCCCCTAACCGGCTCCCCCCTTTCTGGCTCCATCGCCGACTGGGCGAAGGAGATCGGCGACGAAGCTGCAAAGCCCCGCGCCAAGGCAGCGAAGCAGCCCAAAAAGATTCCCGAGCGCAGCAAGGAAGCCTCGCGCACGGGGCGCGGCACGTCGATGGGTGGTGCCGCATCCGCGAAGGAACGCGCAGCAGCTGGCCTCAATCCGGTAGCCGGTCTCGATATCAGTCTGGAAGACGCCACCGGCCTCAATGCCTCCGGCGCGACGGCGACGGTTCAGGCCCTGTCGGACCTGATTGCTTCCGGCAATCCGCTGTTCAAGAATGGCGAATTGTGGACGCCCCACCGCCCCGCCCGCCCGGAAAAATCCGAAGGCGGCATCGCCATCGAGATGGAAACCAGTTTCGAGCCATCCGGCGACCAGCCGACGGCCATTCGCGATCTGGTGGAAGGGCTGAAGAATGACGACCGCACGCAGGTTCTGCTCGGCGTCACCGGCTCGGGCAAGACCTTCACCATGGCGCAGGTCATCCAGCGGACGCAGCGCCCCGCCCTGATCCTCGCGCCCAACAAGACCCTGGCCGCGCAGCTTTACGGCGAGTTCAAGAGCTTCTTTCCGAACAATGCCGTCGAATATTTCGTTTCCTACTACGATTATTACCAGCCGGAAGCCTATGTGCCGCGCTCGGACACCTATATCGAGAAGGAATCCTCCATCAACGAGCAGATCGACCGGATGCGCCATTCGGCCACCCGCGCGCTGCTCGAACGCGACGATGTGATTATCGTCGCCTCCGTATCGTGCATCTACGGTATCGGATCGGTGGAAACCTATACGGCCATGACCTTTGAAATGAAGATCGGGGACCGGCTCGACCAGCGCCAGCTTCTCGCCGATCTCGTGGCCCAGCAATATAAGCGGCAGGATATCAATTTCGTGCGCGGCTCGTTCCGCGTGCGCGGCGACACGATCGAATTGTTCCCGGCCCACCTTGAGGACCGCGCCTGGCGCATTTCGCTGTTCGGCGACGAGATCGAGAGCATCACCGAGTTCGATCCGCTGACCGGCCAGAAGACCGGCGACCTGAAATCGGTCAAGATCTACGCGAATTCGCACTATGTCACGCCGCGCCCGACGCTCAATCAGGCGATCAAGTCGATCAAGGAAGAGCTGAAGCACCGCCTTGACGAACTGACCCGCGCCGGTCGCCTGCTGGAAGCGCAGCGCCTCGACCAGCGCACGACCTTCGATCTGGAAATGCTGGAAGCAACCGGCTCCTGCGCGGGCATTGAAAACTATTCGCGCTATCTGACCGGGCGCAATCCCGGCGAGCCGCCGCCGACGCTGTTCGAGTATATTCCCGACAATGCGCTGGTTTTCATCGACGAAAGCCACGTCACGGTTCCGCAGATCGGCGGCATGTATCGCGGCGACTTCCGCCGCAAGGCAACACTGGCCGAATACGGTTTCCGCCTGCCGTCCTGCATGGACAACCGCCCGCTCCGCTTCGAGGAATGGGACGCCATGCGCCCGCAGACCATCGCCGTTTCGGCAACGCCTGGCGGCTGGGAAATGGAAGAAGCGGGCGGCGTGTTCGCAGAACAGGTCATCCGCCCGACCGGACTGATCGATCCGCCGGTCGAAATCCGCCCAGCCAAGACGCAGGTGGACGACGTGCTCGGCGAAATCCGCGACACAGCGGCAAAAGGCTACCGCACGCTGGTCACGGTGCTGACCAAGCGCATGGCAGAAGACCTCACCGAGTATCTGCACGAACAGGGCGTGCGCGTTCGCTACATGCACTCCGACATCGACACGCTGGAGCGTATCGAGATCATCCGCGACCTGCGCCTCGGCGCTTTCGATGTGCTGGTCGGCATCAACCTCCTGCGCGAAGGTCTCGACATTCCCGAATGCGGCTTTGTCGCCATTCTCGACGCCGACAAGGAAGGCTTCCTGCGTTCGGAAACCTCGCTGATCCAGACCATCGGCCGCGCGGCGCGCAATGTCGACGGCAAGGTCATTCTCTACGCCGACAATATCACCGGCTCGATGCAGCGTGCCATGGACGAAACCAGCCGCCGCCGTGAAAAGCAGGTTGCTTATAATGAAGAACATGGCATCACGCCTGCTTCGGTGAAGAAGAATATCTCGGATATTCTCGGTTCGGTCTACGAGCGCGATCATGTCCGCGCCGATATTTCCGGCTTCGCGGAAGAAGGCGCGATGATGGGCAACAACCTTGCCGCCCATCTGGAGCATCTGGAAAAGCAGATGCGCGACGCGGCTGCCGATCTCGACTTCGAAAAGGCCGCGCGCCTGCGCGACGAAATCAAGCGCCTGCGTGAGACGGAACTGGCTATTGCCGACGATCCGCTGGCACGCGAATTCGAGGCGGGCGATGCGGGTGCAGGCCGCAACAAGGGCAAGCCCACCGGCAATTCGCGTTTCCGCAAGCCTGCACTGGATGAAATGGGCGCGGACACGACCCGCCCGCTCGGCAAGCCGTCATTGTTCCAGAAGCCGTCGCTCGATGATATGGGACCGGGCACCGACATGGCGAAACCGCTCTTCCGCAAGAACACGCTCGACGAAATGACGGTCAAGCGGACCGAAGTGCCTAGCGGCGGGAACGACGCGGCGATCCGCCGTGAGCGCGCAGGCATCGGGTCTTACGAAGACCCAGCCGAAACGGCACGCAAGAAACGCCGCCCCGGCAAGACAGGCCGTCCGGGGCGGTGACGAACCTATTCATGAACTGAAATGGAAAGGGTCGCATCTTGCGGTCCTTCCATTCACTCACTCTTCCAATCTACCGGCACTGCCCGCTATTCATGATGCGATAGCCTGCACGATCGGCTTCGCAACGGTTGGAGAATGTGCGCCGTTCGTTACCGCGTCTTGCGCAAACGGGCATATATTCCCGCGTGCAGGCGCCCATGCCCGGCCTGCCTGGCCTGTTGCCCTGATGCGGCGGACGCATTCCGCCCGCACCGCCCCATCCCGGACCCGGCCTCGATCCGCATTGGCCGTTTGCGATGACGCGATAGCCTTCCGCTCTCGCCTGACAGGAATTGCCGAATGTCTTGCGCGAAGAGCCGCGCGTGGCGCAGACAGGCGCATAGATCATCGGACACATCTGCGGCTGTGACGGCCCCGGCCGAACTGGTGGACGATAATCCGGCCCGCCTTCGGCCACGCAACCCGCGAGAAGCAGCGCGCCTGCAAGCACAGCCAATTGTTTGAAACGATGAAATTGCATTTTCCTCTCCCTTTGTCCCGATCATCAACATGGCGCAACCTTCAACAAGGGCAAGTCTTTTTGCAAAAGTGCAAAACCTAGCGGACCATATCGACAACCCGCCCATATGCTTTACCTTGGCCGAAGTTGAGGGGCGGAACAGGCAACATGAATCGTTACCGGCACAGCATAGCGTTTATCCTGGCTTCGCAGCTTTTCAGCCTGCCTTTCGGCGTCGCCTCGTCTCATGCGGCCAGCGAACCGAACCCGCCGGTCTACGCGCCGCCCTTGCCACCGGAGAAGAAGGCGCCAACCGTCAGCCGCATCTGCCAGCTCATCGGCGCCAATGCCGACGCCCACGGCATTCCGCGCGATTTCTTCGCCCGGCTGATCTGGAAAGAAAGCCGTTTCGATCATAGGGCCGTCAGCCCGGTCGGTGCCGAGGGCATTGCGCAATTCATGCCATATACGGCGAAGGAACGCGGACTTGCCGATCCCTTCGACGTCGAACAGGCCATTCCAGCTTCAGCCAATTTTCTGCGAGACCTGAAAGGCGCCTTCGGTAATTGGGGCCTTGCAGCCGCCGCCTATAATGCAGGAGCCGGGCGCGTTTCGAACTGGATGCGTTCAGGCGGGTTTCTGCCGCTCGAAACGGAAAACTACGTTCTCGATATTACCGGCGCGCCTGCCGACGATTTTGCCGCCGGCAAGGAGATCGTAAATCGCCCGCTGGATCCAAAACTCGCATTCAATGAGGCATGCAAGCGTCTGCCGATCATCCGCAGCGCCACCATTCCAATGTCGCGTGTGAAACCGAAGCCCTGGGGCATACAGGTCGCAGGCAATTTCCGCCGCAGTGCTGCCGTCAATCAATGGGCGCGCCTGCGCAAGCAATTCAGCACCGTACTTGCCGGCCACGATCCTGTCATCAGCCGGATACGGACGCCGATGGGACGGCGCGGCATCTATGCCGTACGTATCGGCGCCGACAGCCGCAGCGAAGCCGACCGTATTTGTGCGAGACTGCGCGCCGCCGGTGGTGCATGCATAGTTTCGCGCAATCGATGAGTTGGCAAAGACATATCTCATTATATTCTTGATGTATTAGAGATAGCCTGTTCTGTTTTGGAAATGGGAATGTGATTTTCTTGAAACAATCGTAAAAAATTATGACGATACCGGTTCAAAGATAACCAATCATGTCCTCCTCAAAGAATTTGCTTGCCAAATACCGCTTCATAGATCAGTCTTCGCCTGTTCGGGCATTTAGCGAACAAATGGAAGACTGGAAGAACGGCGTGCCGGGGCCGCTATAAGTTCCGGGTCGAAGGCTCCCCTTCGGCAATGATCGGTTCCTTCCCAATGTCGAGAACTGCCTGCATAACCCTCTGCCGGGTGTGTGGTGCACTTGGCAGAATTTATAATACCATCGTCTCCAACAAGAGCGGTGGCGCCAAGGAAAAGGAACGGATCCCATGGCACAGACCGGACAGGTCAAATTCTTCAATACCGAAAAAGGCTTCGGTTTCATCAAGCCGGATGATGGTGGCGCGGACATTTTCGTACACATCTCCGCAGTACAGGCTTCTGGCCTCACCGGCCTCGCAGACAATCAGAAGGTTTCCTACGAGACGGAACCGGATCGTCGCGGCAAAGGCCCCAAGGCCGTGAACATCACCGTTACCGGCTGATTGTTCATAAAAGAACCTACCCTTTGCCCCGGCTTTTGCCGGGGTTTTTTATTGCCCGTACCAACCATCCGCCAGTCACATCAAGGCGCTAAGAGCCTGAAGCAAAAACAAGCCCAATCGCCGCTCGGGGCTTAACCAGACCCCCATGAACCATATTCGGGCGGCTTGGGTATCAGGCGCGAAATATTACAGATACTGCGTGTAATTTACCGGAAACTGACGGCTTTCGGCCGCCCTTCACCATTGTTCAGCCTCCATTCATGTCGAAAGAGTTAATCACCTATTCATAAACGATACGCCCGTGCCCGTTTGGCAAACGTATCGGAAGAATTGCAGTCAAGCTTCTGAAGGAGCGAACAATGAACCGATTTGCAAAGACAGCCATTCTGGCAGCGGCATCGCTTGCGGCAATTGCCGCCCCGCTTGCAACCGCATCGGCGGATTCCTGGGGTCGCCGTGGTTGGGACCGCGGCTGGGATCGCGGCGGCTGGGACCGTCCCTATTATCGTCACCGCCACCGGAGTAATGGCGACGCCGTCGCTGCGGGCGTGATCGGCCTTGCAGCGGGCGCCCTCATCGGCAGCGCGCTGAGCCAGCCGCAACCGACCTATGTGCAGCCTGCACCGGTCTATGCACCGCCTCCGCCGCCGCCAGCCTATTACCCTGCGCCTCCGACCCGCAGCGTAACCTATCGGGTCGGTTATGAGCCATGGAGCCGCGGCTGGTATCAGTATTGCTCCGACCGTTACCGGTCGTTCAATCCGAATACCGGCACCTATCGCGGTTATGACGGGCGCGACCACTTCTGCTCGGCCAACTGAGACGGAACAAGTCAGTAAAAAGCCGCCTTTAAAGGCGGCTCAGATTGATTACAAACCCCTCGATTTTTGGAAGCAGTCAAAAATGAGGGGTTTTGATTCCGATTTGTTCACGTTCTGAATCTGGGACGTTCCGTGAATCTGAGGTCATTTTGACCCTGCCGGAGGTTTGTCAGCAGCCTGAGCCGCCTTTAAAGGCGGCTTTTTACTTATGCATATCCAATGTCGTTCAAAAACGGATTGGAGCGCCGCTCATCGCCAAACCGACTGCCGGGGCCATGTCCGCAGATGAAGCCGATATCATCACCGAGCGGCAGCAGCTTTTCCTTGATGGAGCGAATCAGCGCCGCGTGGTCACCGCCCGGCAGATCGGTACGTCCGACCGAGCCGTTGAAAAGCACGTCACCAACAATCGCAAACCGCGCCTCGGGGCTGAAAAACACAACATGCCCCGGCGCGTGGCCCGGCGTATGGAAGACGTCAAACTCATGCCCGGCGACGGAAACCTTGTCCCCCTCCTCCAGCCAGCGATCCGGCGTCACATTGCGCACGCCTTCGGTGATGCCGTATTTCAGGCCAGCCGTTTCCAGATTGTCGAGCAGGAACTTGTCGTCCTTATGCGGGCCGATAATCTCAACATCCAGCGCTTCCTTGAGATCAAGCGCGGCGGCGGCATGATCGATATGACCATGTGTGATCCAGATAGCCTCGACATCGATCCCCTGGGATTCGATGGCTTCCCTGATGCGAGCAAGATCGCCGCCGGGATCGATCACAACACCCTTCTTGGTCTCACTGTCGAACAGAATGGTGCAATTCTGCTGAAAAGGCGTGACGGGAACGATAATGGCCTGCAATTGCCCCATGTTCTTGACTCCACTCGAATACATTGCGGTCTGGAAGACGCTTTCCGACACAGAGATAGTGTTCCCTGCCCGTCAGGTGAAGCTTTAAATAGATACGGGCGGCTGAACGCCGCCCGTTTTCCCTCTCCAGGATTGTTCAGGGCTCCCTCACCGAAAACCGTTTCACGGTCTTCGGTACGCGCCCCGACAGTTCGTCTTGCCGATCGTCCCCACAATCAGGCGAAATCAGGCCTTGGCGGCCATCGCGTTCTTGATCAGGCCCACAATAGCCGTGAGCACGACACCGCCAACGCCGCCGCCTGCCAGCTGGCCGACAACACCGTTGAGAACAGAATCGAGGCCACCGCCCGACAACATCGGAAGCAGCTGACCGAGGATGACACCACCGATGCCGCCTGCCACCGTGTTACCCGTGGTGCCAAGACTGATATTCTTGACTGCGCCTGCAATGTTGCCGCCAACTGCGCCAGCAACTAGCTGGAGAATGATAGGTAGTAGAGATTCCATAATCGTCACCCCATCTGAGTTTTAAACCGGAATAGCGCGACTCCGGCAAAAAAATCTTGTGCCTAAACCATCCAATGTCAAACAATAAGCGACAGAATAACAAAAAAGCGGCCCGAAAGCCGCTCTTTTTCTGTTTACAACTCAGTTATTCCGCTGCTGCCCGCTTAGGCTGGACTTCGACAGAATAGTCATTCATTAGAACATTTGTAATTTCTGAAGGCTTAAACCGGTATTGACCAATCTCGGATACCGGCGTCACTTCCGCTGCCGTTCCGCACAGGAAGCATTCGGAAAAACCGGCAAGTTCTTCCGGCATGATTACCCGCTCGATGACTTCAATGCCGCGGCGCTTGGCAAGATCAATGATCGTCCGGCGTGTAATACCGTCGAGGAAACAGTCCGGCTTGGGCGTGTGAAGCGCTCCGTCCTTCACGAAGAAAACATTTGCACCGGTTGCTTCTGCAACCTGCCCACGCCAGTCGAGCATCAACGCATCGGCATAGCCCTTGGCTTCTGCTGCATGTTTGGAAATCGTGCAGATCATATAGAGGCCGGCGGCCTTCGAGCGAGACGGCGCGGTGCGCGGGTCCGGGCGACAATATTCTGCGATATCGAGCCGGATACCCTTCATCTTTTCTTCGGGCGAGAAATAGCTCGGCCATTGCCAGATGGCGATGGCAAGATGAATGCGGTTGTTCTGCGCCGAAACGCCCAGCGATTCCGAACCGCGCCAGGCAATCGGGCGCACATAAGCATCTTCAAAACCCTGCTTCTTGAGAAGTTCACGGCAGGCATCATTGATTTCAGCAACGCTGAAGGGAATCTCGAAGCCGAGAATACGCGCGGATTCGTGCAGGCGTTCTGTATGCTCATTGAGCTTGAAGATCTCGCCGCCATAGGCACGCTCGCCTTCAAACACGGCGCTCGCATAATGAAGGCCATGGGTCAGCACGTGAATTTTCGCATCTTTCCAGTCGACGAATTCGCCGTCCAGCCAGATAAACCCGTCTCGTTGATCGAATGGAATCGCAGCCATTTTCTTGCTCCTGAATATTTCGCGGCGCTGTCTCGAAACCGGTTTCCGGCCGGGCAAACTTTTCCGCGCCCCGTCTTCCCCAGCTAAATCAATGGACCGGAGCGGACGGCGACCTTTTTTCCGCGCAATCGCTGGCCTTTTTGTTCAAAATGCTTTGATGTCACGCAAACATATTGCGCGAATCCCAGGCGGAGCATGCATGGAAAGAAAATGAATCCTCCGGGATGGAACCCAGGGATGAAACATTGCGGAAGCCCGATCCCGTTAACGGGAAGCCAGCCAGCGCAATATTCCTCCTCCATACATGCGTCAGCACAAACATTATTCCAAAAATCCAGCGCACGCTTATTGAAAATTATCTGGGCGATTGAATTATGTCAATAATACTGACATATTTAACGCAGCAGTACGGAGCACCGATGTGAATTCGACGAACGATATGAATTATATAAGCAATCCGTTGACGGCTGAGGAGGCTGCCGATCTCAACGTCATTGAGCTTTTGTTTTTTTCCTATCGCGATTTCACCGCCGATCCTGATCTCATTCTGGAAAAGATCGGTTTCGGGCGGGCGCATCACCGTGTCCTATACTTCATCAACCGCAAGCCGGGCATGACGGTGGCCGAGCTTCTGGAAGTGTTGCGCATCACCAAGCAGAGCCTGTCGCGTGTGCTCAAACAGTTGATCGACACCGGCCATGTCGTTCAGGCCACCGGCCTGCACGACCGCCGCCACCGCAAGCTTTATCCGACGAAAAGCGGCCGTCAGCTTACGCTTGCGCTCGCCCTGCCCCAGTCGCGGCGCATCGCGCGCGCGCTGGAAGGCTGCACGCCGCAGGACCGCGAGGCAATCGAGCGCTTTCTTTATAATATGGTCAATCCCGAAAGGCGGGCGCAGATCGATGAATTTTCTGCCGGTGCCGGTAATGATTAGAGCCTGAATCAAAAAGCGGCAGGCCGTGGTGAAAATGGTGATTTTCGAGTACCGGAGCGGAATGTACTTCCGAGCATAGTCCCGAAAAGTTATAGACTTTTCGGATAAGACTATGCGGCTAAGAAACATACATGAGCACTGGAACGCAGAAAAACGCCATTTGCAGACCGGCATGGCGACTTTTGGAACAGGCTCTGAGATATTCGTGTTACATGCGGTTGCAGTAAGTGCTTGTATAAAAAGCTTCGATGCAGGCAGTGAATAGACGCGCCGCATTCCAGTGGGTAATATGCCCGGCGACGCATGTTGCATTATAGTCGAACTGGAACGGAATGGGATCGAAAGACGCCATGGCTGCAGAAGAAGAAAAGACGCTCTCGGACGACGCGCCGCATCTCCTCGTCGTAGACGATGATACGCGCATCCGCAGCCTTCTCTCACAATATCTGACCAATAGCGGTTTCCGTGTCACCATGGCCGGAAGTGCTGCCGAAGCCCGCCGCAAGCTGGAAGGCATCGACTTCGATCTTCTGATCCTCGACGTGATGATGCCGGGCGAAACCGGCGTCTCGCTGACGCGCTCCTTGCGCGAGCAGAAGAATGTGCCGATCCTCATGCTCACGGCCCTGTCGGAAACCGACAGCCGCATCGATGGTCTGTCTGCCGGTGCGGACGATTATCTGCCCAAGCCGTTCGATCCGCGCGAACTGACATTGCGCATCAACAATATCCTGCGGCGTGGCGCAGTGCCCGCACAGCCGAAGATCGAGCAGATCGTGTTCGGCCCCTATACTTTCTTCATCCCGCGCCGTGAGCTGAAGAAGGGCACCGAAACAATCAAGCTGACCGATCGTGAGCAGGACATCATGTCGATCTTCGCCGAGCGTGCCGGTGAAACGATCCCCCGCCACGAACTCACCGGTCAGGACGGCGATGTCGGTGAACGCACGATCGACGTGCAGATCAACCGTCTGCGCCGCAAGATCGAGCAGGATCCGGCCAATCCGGTCTGGCTCCAGACCGTGCGCGGCATCGGCTACAAGCTCAGCATCGAATAGCAAGGCGGCGGCAATCAGGAATAGCGCGATCAGAAAATGGTGTTTTCTCAAAACGCAGGGCGGTGTGTACAAACGGTACAGTCGCAATGTTGTTCATGGAAAGCGCAACCGTGCGGACTTAAAGCGTGTCGCATCTTATCGTACTCGTATGACACGCTTTAAGCTCTTGTTTTCATGCATGTCTTTATCCCAAAACCGGTTCCCACTTTTGGGAGACATGCATTAGGGACGTTTTAACACGATGAAATCGCCCTTGAGAAAATTCTCCCGCTGGTTGGCGCGCATCATGCCGAAGGGGCTTTATGCGCGGTCGCTCATCATCATCATTGCTCCGATGGTTCTGCTCCAGTCCGTGATCGCCTATGTGTTCATGGAGCGTCACTGGCAGATGGTGACCGAACGACTGTCGACCGCCGTTGTGCGCGATATTGCGGGTATCATCGACATTCTTGAAACCTATCCGCAGGAACCCGGCTACGACAATCTCATCCGCATCGCGCAGCAGCGGCTGGCGCTGAACATTTCCATCCTGCCGCCCGATCCGCTGCCGCCGCCGGGACCAAAACCCTTTTTCGCCATTCTCGATTATTTTCTGAGTGAAGAGATTACCCGCCAGATCAATCGCCCATTCTGGGTGGATACAGTCGGCGATTCCGATCTCATCGAAATCCGCATCAAGCTTGAGGATAAGGTGTTGCGCGTCTTTGCGCGACGCAGCCAGGCCTATGCGTCCAATACAGGCATCTTCCTGACATGGATGGTCGGCACCGCGCTTGTTTTGCTGATTATCGCCATCGCCTTTCTGCGCAACCAGATCAAGCCGATCCAGCAGCTTGCGCAGGCCGCCGAAAGCTTCGGCAAGGGGCGCCCCATGCCGGAAGGTTTTCATCCGCGCGGGGCCGAGGAAGTACGTCGTGCGGGCATCGCCTTCATCCAGATGCGCTCGCGCATCGAGCGCCAGATCGAACAGCGCACCGCGATGCTATCCGGCGTCAGCCACGATCTGCGCACCATTTTGACCCGCTTCAAGCTGCAGCTTGCGCTGGCTGGTCACTCCATCGACACCGAGCCGCTCAATCAGGATATTGCCGACATGCAGACGATGCTGGAAGGCTATCTCGCCTTTGCGCGCGGCGAAGGAGCGGAGGAAACGGCAAGCTTCGACGTCACGAAGCTTTGCGAAAAACTGGAACACGAGGCACGCCTGCGCGAGCGCGGCTTCAAATATCATATTGAAGGCGACAGCGAGGTTTATGTGCGTCCAAACGCCTTCTCGCGGCTGGTCAGCAATCTGGTTTCAAACGCTTTCCGTCACGCACAGAATGTCGAACTGTCGATTTCGCATGTCGATGGCTGGCTGAAGGTCGTCGTGGATGATGACGGGCCGGGCATTCCGGAAGACCGCCGCGAAGACGTCTTCAAGCCTTTCGTGCGGCTGGATGAAGCGCGAACGCAGGATTCGGGCGGCACCGGCGGACTGGGGCTTGCCATTGCCCGCGACATCGCACGCAGCCATGGCGGCGACATTGCGCTGGAAGACGCCCCAACCGGCGGCCTGCGCGCCATCATCCATATTCCGGCTTAGGCGTTCTGTTGGCTAATAAAGCTTGCCGCCATTCGGCACAGGCTTGTCGATGGCTGCGAGAACCACTTCACCGTTTTCATCCGGCATACCAAGTGTCAGCACTTCCGACATGAAGGGGCCGATCTGGCGCGGCGGGAAATTCACCACGGCTATGACCTGTTTGCCGATGAGTTGTTCCGGCGTGTAGTGCCGGGTGATCTGGGCTGACGACTTCTTGATGCCGATCTTTTCGCCGAAATCGATCTTCAGCTTGAAGGCGGGCTTGCGTGCTTCGGGAAATGGCACGGCTTCCACGATGGTTCCGCTGCGGATATCGACCTTTTCGAAATCTGCCCAGGTGATGGTGGTTGCTTCGCTCATTCTCTCACTCCCCGGCCCTCTTTTCCGGCCTCGCAGAAAACCCGGCGCGAACGCCGGGCCAAAAATCAGTTATTGGATAGTCAGGCGCGACCAACCGTCTCGAACACCACGCTTTCAAGCGCCTCGCGCGCCGTAACGCCCGACCAGACCACGAACTGGAAAGCCTGGAAATAGGCTTCGCAGGCTTCCAGCGCTGCCGACAGCAACACTTCCACCTGACGGCTCGTCGGTTCCGCGCCGCCTGCCAGCAACAGCGACTGGCGATACATGATCGCGCCTTCCTGCTGCCAGAGATCGAAATGCCCCATCAGAAGCTTTTCATTGATGAGCGACAGCAGGCGCATCACTTCGTTCACACGCGGCTCGGCCACCTTGATGTCGAATGCGCAGGCCAGATGCAGTGCCTCGAAATCCTCCATCCAGGAAAACGAGATGTGATAGTCAGTCCAGTTGCCCGCAACCGAGATTGCGATTTCGTCGTCGCCAGTCCGCTCGAACGTCCAGTCGTTTGAATGCGCGACCTGTTCGATCACATCCACCGGATGTGCCTCACGTGCGAATTCAAGCTCAAGAAGGCTCATGTCCGTTTCCTGTTCTGGGAACCATCTGCCCCCAGATGCTTCCTAATTCCCGGCGCGCAAGTCATTGCTCGCCCGTGCCGGCCACCGCGCAAGAACAAGCGCAGGAAAACAGGCACGAATTGATCGGTTGAGGAACCGGCATGCACGACGGCATGCAAGCGCCCCAATGGCACACGCACATACGCAACTGATACTGGAAAGCAGCCTGAAAGACGCGAAACCTGACACTCAGCCCCTCGCCGCCGCCTACATGACCGCGTTACGAATCATGTAGTGTTTTCAGTCTATTGATGCTGAATCTGAACGCCAGCCCCTTTTGAACAAAGAGCCGTGAAAGCATGTGGAAATATACGAGGGACCGACCGCGACCCTTGCCTTAACCGACTCTAAGACAAGGGTTTTTGCCACTTGCGGCCTGTTAATAAATAATCAGGGATTATTTTTGGATTTTGCGGAAGATGAAGCCGATTTTGCCGGTTTGGCATCAGAATCAACTTCGAATTTCGCAAGACGCGCTTCGAGAGCTTCGATTCTTGCCAGCAACGCGCTGTTTTCGGCGCGCGCCTTGATCGCCATTTCACGAACGGCTTCGAAGTCTTCGCGCTGCACCACGTCGAGCGTGTTCAGCACGCGCTCCCCTTGTGAACGCAACGCCGTTTCCACTTCACGGCGCACGCCTTGCGCAGCGCCTGCCGCATCCGTCACAAGCTTGGCGAGTTCATCGAGAACCCGGTTCTGTCCGCTGGTCATGGCATTCTTCCTTATTTCCAGGTGAGACCTGTTGAAAACATAAATTTGAAATAGGGCCGTCTCAGTTCCGATGCAAGCGCAGCTATAGAAAGTGATCGGGTTCGGCGTCTTTGAATCAATAATCATGGACCGCGCGAAAACAGCGGACTGCGGGAACCGCAGAAGAATGTACTTAAGGCTGCCTTAAGGGTACATGGGCACCCGAAGCGCATAAAACGCCATTTGCGGCAGACGGGAACAGCTTGACCGCAAAAGCTTCGTCCAGCATGTTCCGTCACAAAACGGAGTGATTTCATGATTGAGACGTTGCTGCCCGCATCGGCGCTCGCCTTCCCCAATATCGATCCGGTGATTTTCCAGGTCGGACCGCTGGCGGTGCACTGGTACGGCCTCGGCTATGTCGTCGGCATCATGTTTGCCTGGTGGTACGGCAAGAAGCTTTTGCGCAGCCACCGCCTGTGGGCCGACAACCAGCCACCCATGGTGCCGGAAGCGCTCGATGATTTCGTGATCTGGGCAGCGCTCGGCGTCGTGCTTGGCGGGCGCATCGGCTACGTGCTCTTCTATAATTTCTCCTATTATATCTCCAATCCGCTCGCTATTCCGGCCGTGTGGGATGGCGGCATGTCGTTTCACGGCGGCATTCTCGGCACCACGCTTGCCATGATCCTGTTTGCCCGCTCGCGCGGCATCAAGGTCTGGAGCATGTTCGACACGATTGCCGCCGGTGTGCCCGTCGGGCTTGGCGTGGTGCGTGTCGCCAATTTCATCAATTCGGAACTCTGGGGCCGTGTCAGCGATGTGCCATGGGCGGTCTATTTCCCCAATGGCGGTCCGCTGCCGCGCCATCCGAGCCAGCTTTATGAAGCCTTCCTCGAGGGGCTTGTACTCTTCTTCGTGCTGTTCCTGCTCGTCTGGGTCGGGCGCAAACTGAAGAAACCCGGCTTCATCGCCGGTGCTTTCGTCACGGGGTACGGCCTCAGCCGCATCGTCGTCGAATTCTTCCGCGAGCCGGATGCTCAGCTCGGCTATCTCTTCGGCGGATGGCTGACCATGGGCATGGTCCTCTCGGTGCCGATGGTACTGATCGGGCTTTGGGCCATGTGGCGGGCAAACCGGGCAGCCGCCAAGGATGCCTGATCTTCCGCTGAAAGACCGGCTGAAACGCCTGATCGCCACTTCGGGGCCGATCAGCGTTGCCGATTACATGGCAGCCTGCCTCGGCGACCGCGAGGCCGGCTATTATACGACGCGCGAGCCTTTCGGGCGCGAGGGCGATTTCATCACCGCGCCGGAAGTGAGCCAGATGTTCGGCGAACTGATCGGCATCTGGTGCGTCAGCGCATGGGATGCGCTCGGACGCCCGGACACGATCGTGCTGTGCGAGATCGGCCCCGGCCGCGGTACGCTGATGAGCGACATGCTGCGCACCATCGGCAGGCTTGCTCCGCAAATGCTGGGCCATGCGCGTGTCGCCATGGTGGAAACCAGCCCGCGCCTTGTCGAAAAACAGAAGCAGAAACTCTCCGATGCGGGCGCGAAGATCGACTGGTTCGAGCGCTTTGCCGACATTCCCAACGGCCCTTTGATCCTTGTGACCAATGAGCTGTTCGACGCGATCCCGTTCCGGCAATTCGTCAAGGTCAATGGCCGCTTTGTCGAACGGATGATCGCGCTCGACGAAAAGAACGCGTTTCATTTCGTCAGCGGCGCGGGCGGCATCGATCCGGCGCTTTTGCCCGAGGGCCATGCGAAAGCCCCCGAAGGCGCGATCTTTGAAGCAGCCCCGGCGCGCACTGCCTTGATGCAGGAAATCGCCAGCCGCATCGCGGCGACGCGGGGAGCCGCGCTCAATATCGACTACGGCCATCTGGAATCCGGTTTCGGCGATACGCTGCAAGCCATGCTGAAACACGCCTATGACGACGTATTTGCCAATCCGGGCGTTGCGGACCTCACCAGCCATGTTGATTTCGACATGCTGAAAAAGACCGCAACGGCCTGTGGTTGCAAGACCGGGACCATGACGCAGGGTGAATTTCTGCTCGCCATGGGCCTGATTGATCGCGCTGGACGGCTCGGCGCAGGCAAGGATGCGGCATTTCAGGAAAAAATCCGGCAGGACGTGGAAAGACTGGCCGCACCCGATCAGATGGGAACCTTGTTCAAGGTGCTGGTCATCAGCGATCCCGACACAAAACTCATTCCTTTTGCAGTTCCATGACGGCGAAAGCTTCGATTGACAAGCAGACCCTCCTCCCCCACCATCCCGCCGTTTACGAAAGCCATTAAGATGACCGACACCCCGCAACCGCTCCGCTCGCCTCTCCTTGAAAAGCCCGTTGGACAGAACGGGAAGCGGATTGCGCATGGCTTTTTCACCCGCAAGGGCGGCGTTTCCGATGGCATCTATACGGGCCTGAATGTCGGCAGCGGTTCGAACGATGCGCCGGAAAAGGTTGCGGAGAATCGCCGTCGCGTCGCCGAAAACCTTGGCGTTGCGCCCGATCATCTCATGACCGTGCATCAGGTTCATTCGCCCGATGTGGTCCATGTCACCGAACCGTTCGGCGCCCCGCGCCCGAAGGCCGACGCCATGGTGACGAATGTTCCCGGCATCGCCCTTGGTGCGCTTTCCGCCGATTGCGGCCCGGTGCTCTTTGCGGATCACGAAGCGGGAATCATCGGTTCCGCCCATGCCGGATGGCGCGGCGCTTTTGCAGGCGTGCTGGAAAATACCATCGAAGCCATGATCGGGCTCGGTGCAAAGCGCGAGAATATCATTGCCGTTCTTGGGCCCACCATCGGGCCGGAAAACTACGAAGTCGGACCGGAATTCTACGCCGAATTCATCGGCAGGGACCCCAATTACACGGCCTATTTCCGACCTTCGGAAAAGCCGGAGCATCATCTGTTCGATCTCTGGACCTTCATCACCGACCGGTTGACGAAAGCCGGCGTACAGGCAGAATCCCTTCGCCAGTGCACCTATGCCGATGAGGAACAGTTCTATTCCTACCGGCGCACCACCCATCGCAACGAACCCGATTACGGGCGGCAGATTGCGGCGATCGCCATCATAGAAGACATCGCTATTAAAAAAGACTAGGAGAACCGCATGGCCCTTCACTTCGAGCCGGAAGAATTCGCCGCACGTCGCGACCGTCTGATCTTGAAGATGGAGGAGGAAAAGCTGGATGCGCTTCTGCTGTTCGCGCAGGAAAGCATGTACTGGCTGACCGGCTATGACACGTTCGGATTCTGCTTCTTCCAGTGCCTCGTGGTGAAGGCAGACGGGTCGATGGTGCTGATGACGCGATCCGCCGATCTGCGGCAGGCACGCCATACGTCGAACATCGAGAACATCGTCGTGTGGACCGACCGCGACAATGCCAATCCGGCTTCCGATCTGCGCAATATCCTGACGGAACTCGACCTTCTCGGTACGCGGATCGGGATCGAATATCAGACGCACGGCCTCACCGGCGCCAATGCCCGCAAGCTCGACGAACAATTGCAAAGCTTCGCCAAGCTTTACGATGCATCCGGCATGGTGGACCGGCTGCGCCTTCTCAAAAGCCCTGCGGAAATCGCCTATGCCAAGCGCGCCGCAGAACTCAGCGACGATGCGCTTGACGCCGCTGTGAAACTCACCAAGGCAGGCGCGAGCGAGGCCGATATTCTGGCTGCGATGATGAGCGCCAATTTCGCGGGCGACGGCGATTTTCCCGCCAACGAATATATCATCGGCTCGGGCGACGACGCCCTGCTCTGCCGCTACAAATCCGGTCGGCGCAAGCTCAACAAGAACGACCAGCTCACACTCGAATGGTCGGGCGTCTTCCGTCACTACCATGCGCCGATGATGCGCACGCTGATCGTCGGAAAACCGACCGCGCATCATCTGGAACTCTATGCCGCCGCGCGCGAGGCACTGGAAGCCGTCGAAGCAGCGATGACGCCCGCCTCGACATTCGGCGACGTCTTCGACGCACATGCACGGACCATGGAAGCCCATGGCCTCACCCGCCACCGGCTCAATGCCTGCGGTTATTCCGTGGGCGCGCGCTTCACGCCATCATGGATGGACCCGCAGATGTTTTATGCCGGAAACCCGGAAAGCATCCAGCCGGATATGACGCTTTTCGCGCATATGATTATCACGGATTCCGACACGCAGACCGCAATGACGCTGGGGCAGACATATCTCACGACGAATGGCGCGGCAGAGCCATTATCCCGCCATTCTCTTGATATGATTGTCAAATGAGGCGTAATCGGCGATAAAGCGGCACATTGAGAAAGATTGACAGGATTTTTCAAACTGAAAATGCCCTACCGCAGAGAATCTGCGCCTTCAGGAGCATGAAGCCGAACATGAACAAGGCACGTCTTTCAACGATGTTGCTGCTGGCCGGAGCGCTTACGAGCCTGCTCGCCGCCTGCAACAGCACCGAATCCGCTCTGAATGTACAAGGTAGCAATCAGAGTTCTGGGCAGAGTTCCGGGCAGAGTTCTGGGCAAACCGTTGCACCTGCGACGACACCGGGCACCCCGGCGACGGGCGCCGCTCCCGTGCAGCCTGCGGGAACAACCCCGCCTGCAACGACCACGCCAGCGGCACCGCAGCGCAGTGCGGCGCTCAAGCCGGGCAAACTGCATATTGCCCCGATTGTCGGTGCACCGGTCAATGTGGTGACACCTCTCACCCACCGCATGAATGACGACGCCAAGACGAAGGGCATTGAGCTTGCAGGCAATAACGACCCCAGTGCTGCCTATGTCATGAAGGGCTATTTCTCTGTTCTTTCGGAAGATAACCAGACGACCGTGCTTTATGTCTGGGACGTTCTGGATGCTTCCGGCAACCGTCTCCACCGCATACAGGGACAGGAAAAGGTTCAGGGCGCCGCTGCAGACTCATGGAGCGTCGTTCCGGCTTCCGCCATGCAGGCAATCGCCGACCGCACCATGCAGGAATATTCGACCTGGCTTGCGGCAAATCGCGCATAGAAACTTGCTTTGGCAGCAAAAGACTGAAATCTTTTGCTGAATCATGTTTGCCTACTGTGGGAAAGCCGGAAAACCGGGCTTTTTACTGCAATTGTGTTCCCGAGGGCCTTGCAATGGCGATGACTCTTTGCAATAGGCCCCACATCCGAAAGAAAACCTTGCAAGCTGCAGTACTTAATTCCGTCAAAAAGTACGCAGCTTAAAGTTTTTAAGAGATTACGTCCGTTCCGGCGGACTGTTGCGACAGAACCAAACTGCAAACCGCGACCGCATCGGCGTCAGAGGCAAAAGAATGAAACTTTTCGCAGGCAACTCCAACCGGGTTCTTGCCGAATCCGTTGCTCAATATCTCAACATTCCACTCGGCAAGGCCAGCGTCCGTCGCTTCGCCGATCAGGAAATTTTCGTAGAGATTCAGGAAAACGTGCGCGGCGAAGACGTATTCGTTCTGCAATCGACTTCCTACCCGGCAAATGATCACCTGATGGAACTGCTCATCATGATCGACGCCTTCCGCCGCTCCTCGGCCCGTCGCATCACCGCCGTCCTGCCCTATTTCGGCTATGCCCGTCAGGACCGCAAGCCCGGCCCGCGCACGCCGATCTCGGCAAAGCTCGTCGCCAACCTCATCACCGAAGCCGGCGCAAGCCGCGTTCTGACGCTTGATCTTCATGCCGGTCAGATCCAGGGCTTCTTCGATATCCCCACCGACAACCTCTATGCCGTTCCGGTCATCGCCCGCGATGTGAAGGCCAATTACGCCACCGGCAATTGCATGGTCGTTTCGCCTGACGTTGGCGGCGTGGTGCGCGCCCGCTCATTGGCCAAGCGTATCGATGCGCAGCTTGCCATCGTCGACAAGCGCCGCGAACGTCCGGGTGAATCGGAAGTCATGAACGTCATCGGTGAAGTGGCCGGCAAAGATTGCCTGCTGTTCGACGATATCGTCGATTCCGGCGGCACGCTCTGCAACGCAGCCGAGGCCCTGCTGGCCAAGGGCGCGAACAGCGTTACCGCCTATATCACGCACGGCGTTCTGTCCGGCGGCGCGGTCGCCCGTATTGCCTCATCGAAGCTGAAGGAACTGGTCATCACCGATTCCATCCAGCCGACCACCGCCATCAACGATGCACCGAATATCCGCGTGCTGTCGATCTCGGACCTGATCGGCGAAGCCATCGCCCGCACGGCGGCGGAAGAATCCGTTTCGAGCCTGTTCGACTAAAACACCAGCCGGATTACAATTCCGAGACATGCCGCCAGCAACAGCACGAGCGGCATGTTCATTTTGAAGACGACAAGCAACAATGCCGCCGCGCCTGCGATCAGGACGGCGGCATTGTCTATTGTGCTCCAGACTGGAAGCGGCAATGTGACGGGGCCGACAGCCTGCTCCACCACCTGCGAAAACAGGACGTGCAGCGAGAACCACAGCGCCAGATTGGCGATCACGCCGACAACCGCAGCGGTGATCCCGCCCATCATGGCCGACAGCCAACGCACATGACGCAGCCGCTCCACGAAAGGCGCGCCCGCCAATATCCAGAGAAAGCAGGGCACGAAGGTAAACCACAGCGCGATCAACCCGCCGAAAAAGCCGCCCATAAGCGGCGGCAGGCCCGACAGGTTCGCAGCTCCCACGAAGCCGACGAAGACCAGCACGAGGATCAGCGGTCCCGGCGTGGTTTCCGCCAGACCAAGCCCGGTCAGCATTTCGCCCGGCTTCATCCAGCCGAAATGCTCGACCGCCTGCTGCGCCGTATAGGAAAGCGCTGCATAAGCGCCACCAAAGGTCACCGCAGCCAACTTCGAGAAGAAAGCCGCTTCCTGCGCGAAAACATGCGCGCCGCCAAAAGCGAAAAAGAGCCCGAGCAAAGGCAAAAGCCACAACCCGCCCCAGATGAGCGTCTGCTGCATGAACTCGCGCAATGCGCCGGGCGTCGCATCCCCCAAAACGGTTGCTGCACTCTTCCCCTGAACGACATGTCGTAGTCCACCTGCAACAGCCGCGAGCAGAACGACGAGCGGAAACGGCAGTTTCAGGAAGGCTATCGCAATGAATGCCGCGATCGCCACCGCATATGAAAAACCCGAGGCCAACGTCCGTTTGGCCATGCGGTAGAGCGCTTCGAAAACCACGGCCAGCACCGCCGCCTTGAGCCCGAACAACAGTCCGGCAACGATATCGACATGCCCAAAGGCGATATACAGCGCCGACAAAGCAAGCATGACGACAGCGCCCGGCAGCACGAACAACAGCCCCGCCAGCAGGCCGCCGCGCCAGCCTTTCACCGCCCAACCGGAATAGGTCGCAAGCTGCATGGCTTCCGGTCCCGGCAGCAACATGCAGAAATTGAGCGCATGGATCAGCCTCTCCTGATCCATCCATTTCTTCTCATCCACCAGCACGCGTTGCAGCATGGCGATCTGCGCCGCAGGACCGCCGAAGGATAGAAGCCCGATCTTGCCGAATGTCGTGAATAATTCTTTGAAACCGGGCTGTTCTGCTGGCTCTGTCACGTGACTGTCCTGATTGATTCCACCGCAAGCTGTCGGCGATAATCATTACAGGTTCATGACGGTCTTCACAGTCTACTCAGCCGCAGCCCCCTCTTCCGCCAGATCATCCGGAGCATTCGGATCGCCCGGCGCGGTCTCACAGGCGAGATCGGGGAAATTGACGATGCGCATTCCCTTGAAATCGTTGCGCACAACCAGAAGCCCGCGCTCCTCGAAATAGGTCAGCAGACGCCGGGCCCGGCTGAACGAATGCGTGCCATAGGCGCGCGCCAGCGCCGCATCGGAAGGGCAAGGCGCGCCGGTGACAGCCGCCTGCGCCACGATCAGGAACACGCCCTGAACATCGTCGGTGAGGCTTTCCGAAAGCGACAGCGCCTGCTGCCATGTCTCGCCGTTGGCGACATCACTTTCGATACTGGCTTGCGCCACCGCCAGCCTGCGCCGAAAGGCGGGCAGCGCCAGCGGCTCGCCCGGAACGCGGTGAATGCGGCAGCGCACCAGAAAATCCTGATAGAGAACGGCCACAGACCGGAACGAAGCTTCCGGATCGTCCACGATCTCGCGCATCACCTTTTCCAGAAGCTCCTCGCGTTCGGCTTCCACAATGCCGGGGAAAAGCGGCGCTTCGACTGGTTCTGCCTCGGGCTTGGGCTTGGCCACCTGGGCCAGAATTTCCGCCGTCGATGGCGGCGGCGGTGGAGGCGGCACGCGGCGCGCCACGGTGCGTATCTCTTCCGGTGCAGGCGTGAAAATCAGATCGCGCGCATCTTCCGGCGCATCGGGAAGCGGCATCAGTTTCGGCGAAGAGGACCGTGCCGAAGTTTCCACCTTGCCGATCTTGATCGGCAAGGGACGGCGCGACAATGCAGGGCCAAGCGCCACAAAATGTCCGCGCTGCAAATCGCGGAACATTTCAGCCTGGCGGCGCTCCATGCCGAGAAGATCGGCGGCGCGCGCCATATCGATATCGAGAAAGGTACGCCCCATCAGGAAATTGGAGGCTTCGGCAGCAACGTTCTTGGCGAGCTTCGCCAGTCGCTGCGTGGCGATGACACCAGCCAGCCCGCGCTTTCGTCCGCGGCACATGAGATTGGTCATAGCGCCCAGCGAAAGCTTGCGCGCTTCGTCCGACACTTCGCCTGCGGCAGCGGGCGCAAAAAGCTGCGCCTCATCCACAACCACCAACATCGGATACCAGTAGTCGCGCTCCGCATCGAAAAGACCGCCAAGAAAAGCCGCAGCCGAGCGCATCTGCTGCTCGACGTCCAGCCCTTCCAGATTGAGCACGACTGAAACGCGATGCTGGCGGATACGTCCGGCAATGCGGGTCAGTTCGGCTTCGGTACGAGCGGCGTCAACAACGACATGGCCGTAAAGATCGGCCAGCGTGACAAAGTCCCCTTCCGGGTCGACGATGCACTGCTGCACCCATTGCGCGCTCTGTTCCAGCAGGCGGCGCAAAAGATGCGACTTGCCGGAACCGGAATTGCCCTGCACGAGCAGGCGCGTGGCGAGAAGCTCTTCAAGATCAAGCATGGCCTGCTTGCCACCGCCAAGCGCCGCTGCCGAGGCAGAACCGCTACCAGTGACGGAACCCATGTCGATACCGACCTGCATCTCGCCTCCTTGTTTCAACATTGCAGGAACAGACGACTCGCGCGGCCTCACCGCCAGTCGATCAGGCATTCGCTTAACACTTTTGCGGCTGTCATTGCCACCCGTTAAGACAAATGCCCACAGATGCCGGGCAGTAGATTTCAACCAAAAGTTTTGATAGCAATCTTTTCAGGGGGCAAAAGCAGCAAGCGTCCAGCCAGCGGGCGCGTCGGGGAGGATGGGAGCCTGTTTCAAAAAGCGGCATGTGTGCGCGAAAATGGTGATTTTCGAGTACCGGAGCGCAATGTACTTTTGGGTACATGAGCACCGGAACGCAGATAAATTGCTCTTTGCAGCCCGGCATCACGAAGAATGCAATTGTAGTGTTAGAATAAAGAAAACCCGCACCAACTGGCAAGCCGCAGTGCGGGTACAGATCTTTATCTAAGAATACGGTAGCTGGAGTTCGCGCTTCAGCTACCGATCCGAATATAGGCCGTCCGGATCATTTTTTCAACCATGGCCTGTCAGTCTCCGCGCGAAGGCAAATCCAAAAAACTTGCGCCGCCGCACGCTATGGTCTATAGCCACCGCCATCCGCGTAGACACCCTTGGAGGCAACGCGGAATGGAGCGGTCCGGTCTTTCACCCTGTGACAGACGATACGGGCTGTTTCATGTCGTTTGTTGAAGCATGATCCCGAAAAGTGGAAACCGGTTTTCGGACAAGATCATGCGCGGAAAACAAGCGACACTCCAGTAACATTGAAAGGAAATGCCATGAGCGAATCTTACGTGCTCAAGGCCGATCTGCGTACCCGGGTTGGTAAGGGGTCCTCCCGCGAACTGCGTCGCAACGGCCAGATTCCTGCAGTCATCTATGGCGACAAGCAGGAACCCCTCGCAATCGCCGTCTCCTACAAGGAGATTTTCTACAAGATCCATGGCGGTGGTTTTAAGACCACGGTTGCCACGATCGAAGTAGACGGCAAGAAGATTCAGGTCCTCCCGAAGGACTACCAGCTGGATCCGGTCCGCGACTTCCCGCAGCATGTCGACTTCCTGCGCGTTTCCGCGAAGTCGGTCGTCCACGTGAATGTTCCGGTTCACTTCAAGAACGAAGAAGCAGCTCCGGGCATCAAGCGCGGCGGCGTTCTCAACATCGTTCGCCACGACGTTGAACTGATCGTTCCGGCCAATGCAATTCCGGAAGCACTCGAATTCGACCTGACCGGCCTCGAAATCGGCGACTCCGTCCACATTTCGGCAATCAAGCTGCCGAAGGGCGTAACGCCTGCCATCCAGGATCGCGACTTCACCATCGCCACCATTGCTGCTCCTGCCGGCCTGAAGTCGGACGAAGCTGCTGCTGAAGGCGCTGCAGAAGAAGAAGCCAAGGACGGCGAGTAATCGCTTTCCGCATAGGAGCGCAAACGCGCTTCTTATCCGAAAACCGGTTCCTACTTTTCGGGAAGCGCTACAGAAGGGGCTCTGAACCATGCTGCTCATCGCAGGTCTTGGCAATCCGGGCCCCAAATATGCGCATAATCGGCACAATATCGGTTTCATGGCGGCGGATGAAATATTCCGCCGCCATCGCTTTTCCAACTGGCAGAAAAAGTTTCAGGCAGAGATCGCCGATGGCGTGATCGACGGCGAGAAAGTGCTGCTGATCAAGCCGCAGACCTTCATGAACCTTTCGGGCCAGTCTGTCGGCGAGGCCATGCGCTTCTACAAGCTGACGCCTGCCGACCTCGTCGTCATTTATGACGAACTCGACCTCGTTCCGGGCAAGCTGCGTATCAAGACTGGCGGCGGCTCCGGCGGCCATAACGGCATCAAATCCATCGACGCGCATGTGCAGTCCTTCCCCGGCGGCCAGAATTATCGCCGCATGCGGCTTGGCATCGGCCATCCGGGCGCGAAGGAACTCGTGCACAATTATGTCCTCGGTGATTTCGCCAAGGCCGACAATGAATGGCTGGACACGCTTCTGGGCGCTGTAGCCGACAATGTCGCCATGCTCGCCAAGGGCGAGGACAACAGTTTCATGAACCGCGTCGCGCTCGCCATGGGCGACGGCAATCAGCGGCCAAGCGGCTTCAAGGCCGATCCCGCGCAACTGGAAAAAGCCCCGCCAAAGGCGCAGAGCCATATTCGCCAGGCGCGGCAGAACCAGAAGAAACCGGCCATTCCAGAAAGCGGCCCGATGGCTGAAATGCTGAAAAAGCTGCTTGGCAAAAAGGACTAAGATTCCCCGCGCCTCTTGACGCTTCACGGTCCTATGACGCATAGCCACAACAATAGAATTCTAGTCTGATAGGTACGATCATGGGTTTCAAATGCGGCATTGTCGGTCTGCCAAATGTTGGCAAGTCGACGCTTTTCAACGCGCTGACCAAAACGGCTGCTGCACAGGCCGCAAACTATCCGTTCTGCACCATCGAGCCGAACACCGGCGAAGTGGCGGTTCCCGATCCGCGTCAGAGCGACATTGCCCGGATTGCCGGTTCGAAGGAAATCATCCCGACCCGTATCAACTTTGTTGATATTGCCGGTCTCGTGCGCGGTGCATCGAAGGGCGAAGGTCTCGGCAACCAGTTCCTCGCCAATATCCGCGAAGTCGACGCCATCGTGCATGTGCTGCGCTGCTTTGAAGATGACGACATCACCCATGTCGAAGGCCGCATCGATCCCGTATCGGACGCGCAGACGGTTGAAACCGAACTGATGCTGTCGGACCTCGAAAGCATTGAGCGCCGCATCGTGCAGATCCGCAAGCGCGCGACAGGCAAGGACAAGGAAGCCCTCACCATTCTGCCGGTGATGGAAGCAGCGCTTGAACTGCTCCAGAACGGCCAGCCGGTCCGCCTGATGCTGAAGGACATTTCGCCGGAAGACCTTCTGATCCTGAAGGGCCTCAATCTTCTGACCTCCAAGCCGGTGCTTTATGTCTGCAACGTCGCCGAAAGCGATGCCGCCAAGGGCAACGAGTACAGTGCCGCCGTTGACAAGATGGCTGGGGAACAAGGCGCGCAGACGGTCATCATTTCGGCGGCTATCGAAGCCGAAGTTGCGCAGCTTCCCGATGAGGAAGCCAAGGAATATCTGGAAAGCATGGATCTTGAGGAGCCGGGCCTCGACCGCCTGATCCGCGCCGGTTACAAGCTGCTCGACCTCATCACCTATTTCACCGCTGGGCCGAAGGAAACCCGCGCCTGGACCATCCGGCGCGGCACCAAGGCTCCGGGCGCTGCCGGTGTGATCCACACCGATTTCGAGCGCGGCTTCATCCGCGCCCAGACCATCGCCTATGAAGACTATGTCAAATACAATGGCGAAGTCGGAGCGAAGGAAGCCGGCAAGGCAAGGGACGAAGGCAAGGAATACATCGTCCATGACGGCGATGTGATGCTGTTCCGCTTCAATACCTGATACGATCAGGCCGCCGAAAACCGGCGGCCTTTTCTTTATGCCTACAGGGAGGAGATCAAGGGTGAGCAAGCCTCTGCCGAAATATGCTTATGAGGATATGGAACCGGGAATGGCCCTTCCCTTCGGTCCTCGTACGATCAACAAGGAAGAAATCATCGAATTCGCCAGCGCGTTCGATCCGCAACCGTTCCACCTCGATGAGGAAGCAGGCAAGGCGAGCGTTCTCGGCGGGCTGGCCGCATCAGGCTGGCAGACTGCCTCCCTCATCATGCGCATGGTCTGTGACGCCTATCTCACCAACTCCACCTCGCAAGGCGGTCCCGGCGTCGAGTTCACACGCTGGAAACGTCCCGTGCTTGCAGGCGATACGCTGAATGGCGTGACGACCATCAAGGACAAGCGCATTTCCAGATCGCGCCCGGCAATCGGGCTGGTAACGTTCCACCACGAGCTGTTCAATCAGCGCGGCGAAACCGTATGCGAAATGCAGCATCCATGCATGATGCTGCGCCGCGATTACAATGCGACAGCGGGAGAGGCGTCATGAGTTTCCTGCAAGAAAATCTCGGACAGAACCTCGTCATCGGCAGCTATACGTTTACGCCTGAGGAAATCATCGATTTCGCCAGAAAATACGATCCGCAGCCGTTCCATCTGGATGCCGAAGCGGCAAAGGAAAGCGTCTTTGGCGGGCTTTGCGCCTCCGGCTGGCACACAACGGCGGTGTTCATGAAACTCAATGTCGCTTCCATCGTCAAGGCGACAAAGGAAGCTTTGAAGCGCGGCGAGACACCGCCGACATTCGGCCCCTCGCCCGGTTTCGAGAACCTGAAATGGCCGAAGCCCGTTTATGCCGGAGATACCATTACCTACAGGCGCATTGTCCATGCCATCAGGCCGCTCGCTTCCCGACCCGGCTGGTCGATGCTGACCATGACGACAAGCGCCCATAACCAGAACGGCGAAGAGGTGCTGTCCTTCGACAATGCCGCGATGGTGAAGCTGCCGTCGAAAACAGCGGCCTGAAACAACAAAGCCCGGAGCGATCCGGGCTTTTTCCTGGAGCATTTCCAGCAAAACTGCGTAGCGGTTTTGCGTCGGATAATGCGTGAAAACAAATAGATAGAGCGGTTCCGACGATTCCATTTAAACCGGAAACGCTCTAATCTCAGTCGCCTTCGAAGGCAACGAGTGTGCGAACCGGCACACCAAGCGCTTCAAGCTTCTTGCGGCCGCCGAGGTCCGGCAGGTCGATGATGAAGCAGGCCGCAACGATATCCGCGCCCATTTGAAGCAGCAGCTTCGCCGCAGCTTCCGCCGTTCCGCCGGTGGCGATCAGGTCATCCACCAGAATGATGCGCTCGCCCTTCTGGATGGCGTCGCGATGCATTTCCATTTCATCGATGCCATATTCAAGGCTGTAGGCAATCCGCACTGTATCGCGCGGCAGCTTGCCCTTCTTGCGGATCGGGACGAAACCTGCCGAAAGCTGGTGCGCTATAGCGCCGCCGAGAATGAAGCCGCGCGCTTCGATACCGGCGACCTTGTCGACCTTGTTGCCTGCATAAGGATAGACCAGTTCATCGACGGAGCGGCGAAATGCCTGTGCATCGCCCATCAGCGTGGTCACGTCACGGAACTGGACGCCCGGCTTCGGATAGTCCGGAATGGTGCGGATCGCATCCTTCAAGCTGGCTTTAAATCCGGATTCCATTTTCCATCCTTTCAGGCGGCCTACGGGCCGGTCAAATTAATCAAGGCAAAGTTGGGGCCAAGCTCCTTTACACCCTCAAACGAGCAAATTGCAAAAGAAACCGCCCATTTCCGCCAAGAACATTGCGGCGACGCACCGTCATTTTCATGGCTTATTTGTGGCGCAGCCGACCTTCCAGCTACAGAACAAAAAGATGGGCGCTCGCAGCGCCCATCTTTTAATTCAGGTTGATCCATTGTCAGTGCTTGACATCCGACCAGATCGAACGCTTGGCGACATAAACCAGACCAGCAAAAAGGATCAGGAATATGATAACCCGGAAACCGGTCCGCTTGCGATCTTCCAGATGCGGCTCTGCAGCCCACATCAGGAAAGCCGAAACGTCGCGCGCATACTGATCGACCGTCTGCGGCGAGCCATCGTCATAGGTGACCTGGTCGTCGCTCAGCGGCTTTGCCATAGCGAGCGCCTTTGCCGAAATGAAGTACGGATTGTAATGCGTACCTTCGGCAATCTGCATACCTGCTGGCGGCTGTTCATCATAGCCCGTCAGCAGGGCATGGATATAGTCCGGACCCGCTTCGGCATATTGCGTGAATATGTCGAAGATGAAGGTCGGAAAGCCGCGTTCAACACCACGAGCCTTCGCGATCAGCGAGAAGTCCGGAGGCGCTGCACCATTGTTCGCGGCTGCAGCTGCGGCTGCGTTCGGAAAT
Organism: Brucella oryzae; assembly: GCF_041929965.1. Classification (NCBI taxonomy): domain Bacteria; kingdom Pseudomonadati; phylum Pseudomonadota; class Alphaproteobacteria; order Hyphomicrobiales; family Brucellaceae; genus Brucella; species Brucella oryzae. The sequence continues at coordinate 56,739 of NZ_JBHEEO010000013.1, forward strand.
GGCGACGGAAAATGATCCGTCGGGATCGCCTTGCGGGTGAACATTTCGCCATCCGCATTCGGTCCGTCTTCCACTTCATATTCGGCAGCAAACGCCTTGACCTGCTCCGGTGAGTAACCGAGACCTTCCAGCGTGCGGAAGGCCACCAGGTTCATCGAGTGACAAGCCGAACAGACTTCCTTGTAGACCTTCAGGCCGCGCTGAAGCTGTCCCTTGTCATAGGTTCCGAACGGACCGGCAAAGCTCCACTTTTCCTGCTTGGGATGGTGGATCGGAAAATGTTCCGGCTCCGCGGCATTGCCGCCTTCCTCAGCCGAGGCACCACCCATCGTACTGGCGAAGGCGATACCAAGCGCAACCAGCGGAGCAATACCGAAGGCAGCGAAATTCTTGAGGATGTTTTTCATTGTTACGTCCTTCATCTCTCTCGCTGGTTCAGCCCCGAGTTTCAACAGGGATTTCCACGGGGGTAATCTCAGCCTTGCCGCTCTTCTCCAGAACCGCCTCGGTGATCGAGTTCGGCAAACGCTTCGGCGTTTCAATCAGGCCGATGACCGGCATGATAACGATGAAGAAAGCAAAGTAGTAGAGGGTACCCAGCTGCGCCATGAAGACGTAGGAGCCTTCTGCGGGACGCGAACCCAGCCATCCAAGGAAGATGGCATTGATCACGAACAGCCAGAAGAACAGCTTGAACCACGGACGATAGACAGCCGAACGAACTTTCGACGTATCGAGCCACGGCACGACGAAGAGGATCGCGATCGAACCGAACATGGTCAGAACGCCGCCGAGCTTCGAGTCGATCGGGCCGATGTTGAAGGTGATGGCGCGCAGCATCGCGTAGAACGGCAGGAAGTACCATTCCGGAACGATGTGAGCAGGCGTCTTCAGGGAATCGGCCGGGATATAGTTATCCGGATGGCCGAGGAAGTTCGGCATGTAGAAGACGAAGTAAGCGAAGAACACGAAGAAGACGAGCGCGCCGAAAGCGTCCTTGATGGTCGCATAAGGCGTGAACGGCAGCGTATCGGTCTTGGACTTGACTTCAATGCCGGTCGGATTGGTCTGGCCCGTCACATGCAGCGCCCAGACGTGCAGGATGACGACACCTGCAATCATGAACGGCAGCAGATAGTGCAGCGAGAAGAAGCGGTTGAGCGTTGGATTGTCGACCGCAAAGCCGCCCAGCAGGAGCTGCTGAATCGGCTCGCCAATGATCGGGAAAGCCGTGAAGAAGCCGGTGATAACGGTCGCGCCCCAGAAGGACATCTGGCCCCATGGCAGCACATAGCCCATGAAGGCAGTCGCCATCATGAGAAGGAAGATCACCACGCCCAGAATCCACAAAAGCTCGCGCGGCGCCTTGTAGGAACCATAGTAAAGGCCGCGGGCAATATGGAGATAAACGGCGATGAAGAAGAAGGATGCACCGTTGGAGTGCATGTAGCGCAGCAGCCAACCGGAGTTGACGTCGCGCATGATCTTCTCGACGGAATTGAACGCAATGCCCGTATCCGCAGCATAATGCATGGCCAACACAACGCCGGTCAGAATCTGCGAGATGAGCATGAAGCTCAGAATGCCACCAAAGGTGTACATGTAGTTCAGGTTACGCGGCGTCGGATAAGCCACGAAAGAATCATAGACGAGACGCGGCAAGGGAAGCCGTTCGTCCACCCATTTTTCGATGCCGGTCTTCGGCGTGTATGTGGAGTGTCCACCACTCATGTCTGCTCTCCCCAAGACCTGTTAGCCGATCCTGATGACCGTATCGGAAGCGAACGCATATTGCGGAATGTGCATGTTCTCCGGCGCCGGACCGCTGCGGATACGACCGGCAGTGTCATAGGTCGAGCCATGGCATGGGCAGAACCAGCCGCCGAAAGAACCGGATTCACCGAGCGGCACGCAACCCAGATGGGTACACACACCGATCATCACCAGCCAGTTTTCCTTGCCTTCGCCTGCCGAGCGGGCGAGATCGGTCGCCTGCGCGTCCGCAGCGAGGTTGGCGTTACGTGCGTTCTGATCCTTGAGATCACCAAGAGCGGTTGTCTTGGCATCTTCGACTTCCTTGGCGGAGCGGTTACGAATGAAAACCGGCTTACCACGCCATTTAACAGTTAATGATGCACCTTCCGTGAGGGAGGAAACATCAACTTCGATGGACGCAGCCGCGAGTGTCGAAGCGTCCGGACGCATCTGGTCGATAAACGGCCATGCCAGTCCGCCTGCTCCGACGACACCGGCCATTCCCGTCGCAATATACAAAAAATCACGCCGTGTCGGCTCAGCCGTGTCGTGTGCGCTCACGTGCCAATTCCTTTTCAACCTGCATGTTCAATTGAACTCTCCCCTCGTCCTCTTTTGCACTTGCGCAAAAGTAGTCCTGCAAGTGCTCACAGGACGAAATTCCCTCCATTTCACTATCCGGTTTATGCGTGTAAAAATCGCTTGTCCAGACACCAAGCCCTTATGACGGCACGATGTCGCAGGCAGATTTGCTTGCGCAATTTAACAAATGCACAGCAGATTGGTAATAGACCGCAGACAATGGAAAGCTCTCAACTTTCATCGTTCCGCCCGATGAAACCGCCGGACTGACGAGCCCAAAGTCCCGCATAGATACCACCCTGCGCAATAAGTTCGTCATGCGTGCCCTCCTCCACGATGCGCCCCTGATCCATCACCACCAGCCGATCGAGCGCAGCAATGGTGGAAAGACGGTGAGCGATCGCAATCACAGTCTTGCCATCCATGAGACGTTTCAGATTCTCCTGAATGGAAGCTTCCACCTCCGAATCGAGTGCGGATGTCGCCTCATCGAGAATGAGGATGGGGGCATCCTTCAAAATGGCGCGCGCAATGGCGATGCGCTGGCGCTGCCCGCCCGAAAGCTTGACGCCGCGCTCGCCCACAAAGGCATCGAAGGAGCGCCGTCCCTGAAAATCCTCCAGCCGGGCAATGAATTCATCGGCCTCGGCCTGACGTGCGGCCTGCATCAATTCCTCATCGGTCGCATCATCGCGCGCCAGCATGATGTTCTCGCGCAGCGACCTGTGCAACAAGGCTGTTTCCTGACTGACGACCGCAACGGCCCGGCGCAGCGATGTCTGGGTGACATCGCGAATATCCTGCCCGTCAATGAGGATAGAGCCTTTCTCAACATCGTAGAGCCGCAGGATGAGATTGACGAGGGTGGACTTGCCCGCGCCCGAATGGCCGACAAGGCCAACCCTTTCACCGCCGCGCACGGTCAGGTTGATATTGTCGAGAACGCCCGCCGCCTTGCCGTAATGAAAGGTGACATTGCGAACCTCGATACGCGCTTCCGTCACCTTGAGTGGTTTGGCATCGGGCCGATCCTCCAGCCCCAGCGGCGCGGAAACCAGCCGCATGGAATTCTCGATCAGCCCGAGCTGGCGCAGCATACCGTTCAATTGCATCATGAGACGGCCAAGCAGCATGTTGAGGCGCAGCACAAGGCCAAGCGTGAACGACACCTGCCCGACGGTGATGGCATTGCGGGTCCACAGATCGATGGCAATCGCCGCAACCGTCACGATCATCAGTCCGGAGAGCGCCGTGAGCGAAACGCGGACGCCGGTGAGCGACCGCATGAACGGGAGAAGCGCGGCAATGTATCCTTTGAAACCTTCGCGCAAATACTGAACATCATCATTGACGGTGTTCAGCTTGATCGTCTGGATATTGGAATAGCTGTCGACCAGCCGCCCGTTTATCAGCGACCCCGCCTCGGCGGAAGCCTCGGCCTGACGGCGGATTTGCGGAAGATAATGACGTGCAATCAACACGAAAACAGCAATCCATGCCAGCACGACCGCCGCGAGCGTCCAATCCAGCCGCCCTATGAGGAACAATGTGCTGATGCTGTATATCAGCATGAACCAGACCACCTGGATCAGGCTCTGGATGAAATCGCCCGCCGCCTGCCCGGCCTGCCAGACTTTTGTCGCTATGCGCCCTGCAAAATCATTCTGGAAAAACCCGTAGGATTGCTGCAGCACATATGAATTGGCCTGCCACCGGATCAGGTTATAGAAATTGGGGCCCATCACCTGCTCTTCCAGCAGCGTGTTGATCGCCGTCACGACAAGGCGGATGACAAGGACGGTTATGCCCATGAACAGAAGTTCTGGTCCCGCTGCTTGCAAAAGTGCCGACCAGCTGCGTTCGGCGCCGCCCTTTCCCGCCTGATCGAGAATATCGACCAGCCTGCCGGTGAAATAGAACAGCCCCGCCTCGACCAGCGGCAGCAATCCGCCAACGGCAAGCGAAACAGCAAGCGGCCATTTGGCCTGCCGCGCATAATGCCACAGAAAGCCGAGCGTGGTGGAAGGCGGTCTCAGCCTGTCCGGTTCACGAAAGGGATCGACCCAACGTTCGAACAGGCTGTAAACCGCTTTCATCAATGACTTCTATCCCTATTTTACCAGAGCATCCTCGGAACTGTCATCGAAACCGAGGAAGCCGCCGGACTGACGGGCCCATAGATTTGCATAAATGCCGCCGAGCGCCACAAGTTCCTCATGCGTGCCATCTTCGACGATACGCCCCTTGTCCATCACCACGAGACGATCAAGTGCTGCGATGGTGGAAAGGCGGTGCGCGATGGCGATCACGGTCTTGCCTTCCATCAAGGTATTGAGGCTGTCCTGAATGGCGGCCTCGACCTCTGAATCGAGCGCCGATGTTGCCTCGTCCAGAATGAGGATCGGCGCATCCTTCAGCATCACACGCGCAATTGCTATGCGCTGGCGTTGCCCGCCGGAAAGCTTGACGCCGCGTTCCCCGACATGCGCATCCAGCCCCTGCCGTCCCTTCGGGTCGGTCAGCAGCGGAATGAACTGGTCGGCCTGCGCCAGACGGATCGCCTGCTGCAACATTTCTTCTGTCGCGTCCGGTCGCCCATACATGATGTTCTCGCGAACAGAACGGTGCAGCAGCGACGTATCCTGTGTGACCATGCCGATATTGGCACGAAGCGTATCCTGCGTGACCCTGGAAATATCCTGCCCATCGATCAGGATGCGGCCCTTCTCCAGATCGTAGAAGCGCAACAGAAGATTGACCAGCGTGGACTTACCGGCACCGGAGCGTCCGACCAATCCCACCTTCTGGCCCGGCTTGATGGTGAGCGTGAGATTTTCGATAACCCCTTTGCCCTTGCCGTAATGGAAGCCGATCCTGTCGAAGTCGAGCTCGCCCCTCGTCACCTGCAAGGCTGGCGCACCGGGAGCGTCCACGACCTCATGCGAGCGCGCAATCGTGGTGATTCCATCTTCCACCGTGCCGATATTCTCGAACAGGGCCGACATTTCCCACATGATCCATTGCGACATGCCGTTGAGGCGCAGCACGAGGCCGATGCCGACGGCAACGGCACCCACGGAGATCGCTTCGTTCATCCAGAGCTGGATGCCGATCGCGCCCACCGCGAACAGCAGGATGCAGTTTGTCAGATAGAGGGTGAAATGGAACATCGTCACCAGACGCATCTGCCCGTACACGGTGCCGAGGAAGCCGTCGAGGCTTTCGCGAACATAGGATTCCTCGCGGCTGGAATGCGAGAAAAGCTTGACCGTCGCGATATTGGTATAGCTGTCGACGATACGCCCGGTCATCAAGGAGCGCGCATCGGCCTGCTGCTCCGAGATCACGCGCAGACGCGGAATGAAGAACCGCAGCAACAGGATGTAGACGGCGAGCCAGACGGCGAACGGGATCATCAGCACCAGATCCGCCGATGCCGCGATGAACAGCGTGCCCGCGAAATAGACGATGACATAGTTGAGCACGTCCAGAAGCTTCATCACCGTTTCACGAACGGCAAGAGCGGTCTGCATCAGCTTGGTCGAGATGCGCCCGGCAAACTCGTCCTGAAAGAACGCCATCGACTGGCGGATCAGGTAACGGTGCATCAGCCAGCGCACGCGCATCGGATAATTGCCGAGCAATGTCTGGTGGATGAGCAGCGAATGGATCAGCACCACGCCCGGTAGGCCGACCAGGACGACACCCGCGATCAGCGCAAGCCGCCAGCCTTCATTGCTGAGGAACGTCTCGCGCGACTGGTGCGACAGCCAGTCGACAATATTGCCCATGAAAGCAAAAAGCGACACTTCGATCACGGCGATCAGCGTCGTGAAAATCGCCATGCCGATGATCCACGGCCATGCGCCGCGGGTATAATAAAGGCAAAAGGCGACCAGTCCGCGCGGGGGCTCGCGCGGCGGTTCTTCGGGATAGGCTTCGAGTCGTTTTTCAAACCATCTGAACATGGCGATCCTTTTACGGGCACCTTGCAAATTTTCCAAGACGGAACAGGAACAAAACAGGAATATTTTCGTGATGCGAGAATAATTTTTCTTGCATGCGCTATCCTCACCAACTGATGTGTTGACGTGAGACGCGCAATCACTCTGAACGCTTGCAGCCACCGGATTTGTAAGCTACCCGCATCATATGGAACTGCGCGTCGCACTTTACCAGCCCGACATTCCCGGCAATACCGGCACGATCCTGCGTATGGCCGCCTGCCTCGGCTTCGCGGTCGACCTGATCGAGCCCGCCGGATTCGATGTTTCCGACCGCTCCCTGAAGCGTGCCGGAATGGACTATCTGGAACAGGCCGCCCTCACTCGCCATGCGGATTGGCGACACTTTGAAGACTGGCGCGAGCAGGCCGGGCGCCGCATCGTTCTCCTGTCCACCAGGGCGGCGATCCCCTATACGGATTATCAGTTTCAGGAAAATGACATTCTGCTCTTCGGGCGTGAGTCGTCGGGCGTTCCCGACAATGTTCATGATTCCGCCGATGCGCGGCTTCTGATCCCGATGGTGCCCGGCACGAGATCGCTAAATCTTGCGGTTTCCGTCGCAATGACGGCAGGCGAAGCTCTGCGCCAAAGGAAAAGCCTCGCGAAATGACCGGATTCGCGAAGTGCCTCATCCCCCATCCGGTCTGAAAGGCCCGCTTCGTCCATGAAACTGTCTGTTCGCACACTCGCTCTCGCTGCTTCCGCCACAGCCTTGCTGGCCAGCGCCCCGGCTTTTGCCAAGGAAGCCGAAACCATTAAGCCGAAGGTGATGGTCATCACCATGTTCGGCGAAGAAGCCAAACCGTGGCTGGAGGGCGAAAAATTCACGCAGAAGATCAAGCTGCCGGGCCTCAATCCGGAATATCCGGAGATCGACTGCACCGCAGAAGGGCTTTGCCACATGACGACGGCCATGGGCTTCGCCAATGCCGCAAGCGCGACGGCGGCTATGGCGCTGAGCGACAAGCTCGACCTCAGCCACACTTATTTCCTGATCGCAGGCATTGCCGGCGTCGACCCGAAGCATGGCACGCTCGGATCGGCACATTGGGCGAAATATGCCGTCGATGCCAATCTGAACCATCGCATCGATATTCGCGAAGCGCCGGAAGGCTGGCCCACGGATTTCTTCGGCCTTGGCGCTTCCAAGCCCGGCGAAAAGCCGAAATGGGCCGCAGGTACGGAAGTTTTCGAACTGAACGGCAAGCTGGCCGACTACGCTTTGGCAACGACCAAGGACGTCGAACTTCTCGATAGCGACGCTGCGAAGGAATATCGCAAGCACTACACGCAAGAAGCCGCGACCGGCGCGCCCAAGGTCACGATCTGCGATACGGCTTCGGGCGATACCTATTGGCACGGCGCGAAAATCGGCGAAGCCATGACCGAATGGGTGAAGCTTCTCACCGATGGCAAGGCAGACTACTGCACCTCGCAGATGGAGGACAATGCCACGCTGACCGCGCTGAAGCGCGCGGCCGAGGCTGGCAAGCTCGATTTCGACCGCATCGCATTGCTGCGCACCGCGTCGAATTTCGACCGTCAGGGCAAGGACCAGACGGCGGCTCAATCGCTTGCCGCAAATTCCGGCGGTTTCCCGCTTGCGACGACCAACGCCTATCGTGTTGGCAAGGCTTATGCCGACAGCATCATCCAGAACTGGAAAGCGTGGGAAAAGGCTCCGCAGACGGCGGCGCAATAAGCCTGTAATGGAATAACGATTCAAACACAGAAGGCGCCTCACAGGGCGCCTTTTTGGATTGCTAATCTGAATCGCATTTCAAGGCTTTGACAGCCGCGGTTAAGCCGTTGCTCAATCTGCGGTCGCCAACCGGCGCATAGTGAATTCGATCACATCGTCCGGGCGCTCGCACCAGCTCTCGATCTCGGTCCAGTAGGCGGCTTTGGGAAATGTCTCGAACCATTCACGCGCTTTTTCGCGTGCCGCCAGTCGCGGCAAGGTGAATGTCTCGCGAACGAAACCGTCACGCGGCATCCGGCTTTGTTTCAGGCCTTTCTGGGCGCGACTCTTTTGCAGCTGCTTGCGCAAGCCTTCGAGCGGCGGACGGGGCCGTGCTGCTGCCATGCGTTTGCCTCCAACCTGAGTAGAGAAAAATAGGGGAACGCCGTTACAAAGACGAGTCTTTTCTTGGGGAGAGGGGCTATACTGCCCGGCAATCGCGCGCTTCGTGCTTTGCGCCGGTCGCGGACTTTGATAAGCCAAGAAACAATAGTTCATCCATTTGCCCTTGGCTGCCTGATGCCGCCGAGGGATCCGGCAGACCGTGCCGGAAGGAAACAGACAATGCAACGCGACGAAATTCCAGCAATCATTCCAGCAGACATCGAAGAGAAGAAGCAGGCGGCACAGCGCTGGTTCGAGGAACTGCGCGACCGTATCTGCGCAAGCTACGAACAGCTTGAAGATGAGTTGCAAGGCCCGCTTTCGGATCGTGAGCCCGGACGTTTCGTTCGCACCCCCTGGCAGAAGGACGACGGGCGCGGCGGTGGCGGCGTCATGTCGATCATGCATGGCCGTGTCTTCGAAAAAGTCGGCGTGCATGTCTCGACGGTCTATGGCGAGTTCTCGCCGGAATTCCGCAAGCAGATTCCCGGCGCCGAAGAAGATCCGCGCTACTGGGCCAGCGGCATTTCGCTCATCGCCCATCCGCAAAACCCGAATGTGCCCGCCGTCCATATGAACACGCGCATGGTCGTGACCACGCGCCAGTGGTTCGGCGGCGGTGCAGACCTGACGCCGGTGCTCGACCGGCGTCGCACGCAGGACGACCCGGACACGCTTGCCTTCCACAAGGCTTTCCGTTTCATCTGCGAAAAGCACAAGGATATTGTCGACTACCAGCGCGTGAAGGACTGGTGCGACGAATATTTCTTCCTGCCACACCGCAATGAGCCGCGCGGCACCGGCGGCATCTTTTATGACTGGCTGCACTCGCCGGATGACAAAGGCGGCTGGGATGCGGATTTTGCCTATACGCGCGATGTGGGGCGCGGTTTCTCGGTCGTCTACCCGCATCTGGTGCGCCAGAACTTCAACAAGGACTGGACCGACGCGGACCGCACCGAACAGCTGATCCGCCGTGGCCGCTATGTCGAATTCAACCTGCTTTATGATCGCGGCACGATCTTCGGCCTCAAGACCGGCGGTAATGTGAACTCCATCCTGTCTTCCATGCCGCCCGTGGTGAAGTGGCCGTAAATCATTGAAAAAGGGCCGGTTTCCCGGCCCTTTCAATCATATAGCGAATGCGGAATGATAGGCGACGTCGCCTTCCGGCGTGTCCGGCCCGAAGGCCAGACACTGAAAATATTCCGGGGGCACACCCGGCAGTTTCAGCCGCGCATCGGCCTTGAAGCCGAAACGCCCGTAATAGCCGGGATCGCCCAGCAGGACGCAGCCCTTTGCCCCGAGGCTGCGCAATTGCGCAAGGCCCTCGCGGATCAGATTGCTGCCGATCCCCTCGCCTTGCCGTTTAGGCAGCACCGAGACGGGACCGAGCCCATACCAACCCTTATCCTCGCCACCGATCAGGACGAGGGAAAAGGCGACATGGCCGAGAATCTGGCCGTCCTCTTCCGCAACCAGCGACAGGGTGAGTGCCTTTGCAGCGCGAAGCGCATCGACGATTTCGCCTTCCTTCTGATTGCTATAAGCCACGGTGCGGAATGCCTCATCCGTCAGGCGACGGATTTCAGCGGCGTCTTCAGACGTTTCATTGCGAATATGCATGACGTCCTCCATCAGCGATTGTTGAGCTGAGCGCGAACATTTTCGCGCCCTTTGAACGAGATGCGATAAGGACTGCCCATTCGGGATTCAATCAGCCGCTTGCGGCGCAATTGCTGGAAAACTGCCATCGTGCAATCGGAAAGCAGATAGCCTTCACGGGTAAAGCATTCTATTTCGCAGATACGCCCATCTTCGCGCAGATGGCGGATGTAACCGCCCTGCGCCAGCACGTGCAATACGCGCTGTTCCATGCGTGAGATATTCATTTTGTTATGCCTGGATGGAAACCATGACAAGCACCGACCTTCGCGGATGGTGAACCATCCACGGCCAATGCCGTTTCCGCTCCTGGACCTGCATGTCAGGCGCTTTCAGCACCCGTCATTCACAGTTTCGTCCGGAACGCTCAAAGGCTTCCTACAATCTCCAGCATCAACAATTCCTCTTCCAGAGGTCAAAAACAGGAGGGCGATAACCCTCCTGCTCATTTACAAGCACGGAATCCCGGTGTCAAACCGTTCAGCTCTTCGGCTGGTTGCGCAGCTTTTCCGCTTCCGCGTAGAATTTCTTTTCCCACTCATTGTGGTTGTCGAGCCCCTCCTTGATGAAGGGTGTGAAGATAGCGAGATTCATCAGGCACCAGTTGACCAGCCGGGCCGGGAATTTCAGCGGCTTCACGAAATCCACGAAAAGAACCACGCGCGTCTTGTCGGTGTGGTTCCACGCCTCATGCTCATAGGCATCGTCGAAAATCAGCACCTTGCCCTCGTGCCAGTGACAGACCTGTTTGTCCACGCGAATGGCCAACTGGTCGTTCGGTTCCGGCACGATGAGGCCAAGATGCAGGCGCAGCACGCCATTATAAGGCCCGCGATGCGGCGGCAGATGCTTGCCCGGCTCGAAGATGGAGAACATCGCCGTCGTCAGGCCGGGAATCTTGTTGACGATACGCCAGGTTTCCGGGCAGGCTTTGATGTTCTGCTCCGACTTCACGCCGAAACCGAGCAGAAAGAACGTCTTCCAGCGATTGTCGGTCGAGATTGTCTTCACATCGGTTGAAATATCCTGAAAGGAAGGCAGCTCGCTCTGGCGCAGAAGAACCTTTTCCAGCTCCTTGCGGATGGCGGGCCATTCCTTCTCGATCTCGGCAGACCAGGGGAAGATCGCATTGTCATAGACAGGCGGATTGCCGAGCTTGGCATATTTCAGGTTGAGACCTTCGGCCCAGGACACGATCCCCATGAAGAAACGGGTAATCCGGCTTGGCCGGTCCATCGCGGCAATGCCTTCGGTGCCGAACTTCTGCTTCGGATCGGTCGATGTCTTGTCTTGTATCGATGTATCGGGATTGGACATCTTATGCTCTTTCAAAACGCGCGCTCAAAACTTCTCAGCTACAAAGCAATGACACTACGGCTGAAATTTGCAGGCAAGCCGTCAGCTGTTCAATTTATCACGATCAAGTTTGTCCAGAAGCGCGGCACGGTCAAGGTTAAAACCGGAGTCTATCCAGAAAGTTTCCAGAGAACGCAGTGTTTCACCAAGCCCCGGCCCCTTCTGAATACCCAAAGCGAGAAGATCGCTGCCCGTGACGGGGAAAACAGGAGCATCATAATGTTCGGCGGCATCCAGAAGACGCGCGAAACCACCGGCGCGGATCATCGCATCGTCGCTGCCCGCAGCGTCAGCTCTCGCCGCCGCATAAGCCAGGCGAATACGATCAAGCACAGCCTGCTTGCTGCCGCGATAGATCGTCTTCTTCAGTGCCGGTTCTGAAAGCTCCGGCTTGATCGCATCGGCGCGCGCCCAGGCTTCGATGCGCGCCCTTTCCGCATTCGACATTTTCAACCGCTTGCCCATTTCTTCCATCCGCGTGGCATCGGGCGGAATGATGCTTTCAAGCCGCAACAGCGGATCGGCCTGCCAGCCGAGATCGGCCTCAGTCCGCACCAGCCCGTGAATGGCGTCAATGCCCCATTTCTCGCTTTCAGGCAGAATGAGGTTCAAGACACCGGCCTGCCGCATCCACAAAAGCGCGCGCGACGGGTCGGGAGCGGACAGGAGTTTCTTCAGTTCCGACCAGACCCGTTCGGCGGAAAGCTGTGAAAGACCGTCCTTCAACCGCGCGCTGGCGCGCAAGCCGTCAGCCTCGGGCCGTCCCGAACCGTACCAGGCGAAAAAGCGGAAGAAGCGCAGGATGCGCAGGTAATCCTCGCGAATGCGCTGTTCCGCATCACCGATGAAGCGCAGCGTCCGGCTTTCAATATCGGCAAGCCCGCCGACATCATCGATAACCGCGCCATCAGCCGTCACATAAAGCGCATTGATGGTGAAGTCGCGCCGTTCGGCATCGGCTTTCCAGTCGGTTCCGAAGGCGACTTTCGCGTGACGGCCATTGGTTTCGATATCCTGCCGCAGCGTCGTGACCTCGAACGGATGTCCCTGCACGACGACTGTGATCGTGCCATGATCGATGCCGGTCGGCACCGGCTTGAAACCGGCCTCATTCGCCAGCCTCACCGTATCCTGCGGCAGATGCGTCGTCGCCAGATCGACATCGCTGACGCTGCTGCCAAGCAGGGTGTTGCGCACCGCACCGCCGACCACGCGCGCCTCGCCGCCGTCGCGGTTCAGCGCCTTGAACAGGGCCTGCAACGGCTTTGATTTCAGCCAGTCCGCCTTGCCGGAAATATTCATGGTCTCGCTCAAACGTAGAGCCTTTCATAAAGTCCGCGAATGATACCGGCGGTTGCCCCCCAGATGAATCGCTCGTGATAGGGCATGGCGTAATAAAAGCGTTCCTTGCCGTTGAACAGCCTGCTTTCGCGGCGATGGTTCTCCGGGTTCATCAGGAAGGAAAGCGGCACCTCGAAAATATCGGCGACTTCATCCGGGTTGGGATGCACGTCGAACGGCGTTTTCACCACCGCCAGAATGGGCGTGATCGAAAAACCGCTCCCGGTGAGATAGCGCGGCAGATTGCCGATGATCTCAGCCCGATCGGCTGCAAGCCCGATCTCCTCATTGGCCTCGCGAAGCGCTGCCCGCTCCGCCGTGCCATCCTCCGGGTCGATTGCGCCGCCCGGAAAAGCGATCTGGCCGGAATGCTTGCGCAACGTATCGGTGCGCTGCGTCAGGAGCAGCGTGGCTTCCGATCCGCGATCCACCACCGGCACAAGAACGGCGGCGTCGCGCATCTTAGCTATCGTCATTAATTGCGTAATATCGGGATTAAGCGAATGATCGCCCGTTACCGCATCATGGTCGGGGCGCCATTGCCGAACCCGCTCGGCAAAATCACCGGCTGAAAAGGCGGGGAATGCATTCATTGAAGTGCAGCCTCCAGCGCATCGGACGCCATGATCGGAAAGACCATGCCGTTTGAGCGAATGGCGAATGTCGGCACGCCGCCGATTTCGATGTCCTCGCCCAGCGCCACCAGATCATACATGACGGAACGGGCGATCAGGGCCTCAAGCCGCCCGCGCACGAGAATATAGGGTTTCAGTCCGCCGCTTGCGGGCTCCACCGCAAAACGCAAGGAATGCTGCGCGCCAGCCTCCACCACATCACCGACATTGGTGCGGAACGTCAGCACCTGCGCCTCGCCTTCACCGGAAACTTCCATTTCCACCGCGATGAAAGGGGCATCCTCCACACGGATGCCGACTTTTTCAACCGGCGTGACGAGATAGGTTCTTCCGTCCTCATCCTTGCGCAGCACGGTGGAAAACAGCCGCACAAGCTGTTTGCGGCCAATGGGCGTACCCATGTAGAACCATGTTCCATCCGCCTTGATTTCCATGTCGAGATCGCCGCAAAAATCCGGATTCCAGCGTTCGACCGGGGGAATTCCCCGCTCTTTCGTCGCCGGCCCGCTTTGCGCATCGGCATGGGCGCGCGCAATCAGGGCTTCCAGCCCGCCGGTCGTCTCAGCGTTCCGCATGGAATTGTGCGGCGCGTCCTTGCCTTCAGGGGTGCTTTTTCTCATCCGACTCGGTTATTCCTGCGCAAATAGACCCAAAGCCATGAAATAGTCACCCTTTCACGGCTTGTCAGTATTATATAGCGATTTATGAGGCAGTTCCGCCAGAGCGGTCATATTGCGAGGTTCCCATGAGTGTCGTCATCACGCCTGAAACCGCCAATCCCGAGCAGATCGTTGCGGAGGCCGAACGGGCGCTCGCAGACATCGCCCGCATCAAGGAAAGTGTCGGGACCGTGATCTTCGGTCAGGAAAACGTGATCGAGCGCACGCTCGTCGCCGTTCTGGCTGGCGGACACGCGCTTCTGGTCGGCGTACCGGGCCTCGCCAAGACCAAGCTGGTCGAAACGCTGGGCACCGTGCTTGGTCTCTCAGGCCAGCGCATCCAGTTCACGCCCGACCTGATGCCCTCCGACATCATCGGCTCGGAAGTCATGGAGCAGGATGCCGATGGACGCCGCTCGTTCCGTTATCTGAAAGGGCCGATCTTCGCGCAGCTCCTGATGGCCGACGAGATCAACCGCGCCAGCCCCCGCACCCAGTCGGCCCTTTTGCAGGCCATGCAGGAATATCATGTCACCGTCGCCGGCCAGCGCTATGATCTCCCGGCACCATTTCATGTGCTTGCAACGCAAAACCCGCTGGAACAGGAAGGCACCTATCCGCTGCCGGAAGCCCAGCTCGACCGCTTCCTGATGCAGATCGACATTCTCTATCCGGAACTTGATGCGGAACGTCGCATTCTTCTGGAAACAACCGGCGTTGCCGAGGCCAAGGCCTATGAGATCATCAACGCCGAACGGCTGATCGAAATGCAGACTTTAGTGCGACGGATGCCGGTGTCGGAAAGCGTCGTGGAAGCCATTCTCAAGCTGGTGCGCTCCGCCCGCCCGGATGCGGATAACGACCACGCAAAGAAGCATATCGCCTGGGGCCCCGGCCCGCGCGCCAGCCAGGCGCTGATGCTATGTGCCCGCGCCCGCGCGCTCTATGAAGGCCGTCTTGCCCCATCCGTCGACGACGTGAAGGCGCTGGCCGAGCCGGTCCTGCAACATCGCATGGCACTCAATTTCGCCGCCCGCGCCGATGGCATGCATATTCGCGACGTCATCGCCAATCTGGTAAAGGCTGCCATCTGATGGTCATTGGCGCAGAAGTTTCCACCGCAGACCGTAAGGAGACACTTGCTCGCGCCCGTGCGCGGGCAGCCGCCATCCCCGATCTGCTGGTTGAAGCTGAGCGCGTCGTCAACACCGTCATGAATGGCTGGCACGGGCGGCGCAAACGCGGCCCCGGCGAAAACTTCTGGCAGTTCCGCCCCTATGTGGACGGCGAATCCCTTGCCCGCATCGACTGGCGGCGTTCTGCCCGCGACGATCATACCTATGTTCGCGACCGCGAATGGGAATCCGCCCACACGGTCTGGCTCTGGTGCGATTTCTCGCCCTCCATGCGCTATCGCTCGCAGCTCGCGCCCGTTTCCAAGGAAGCGCGCGCGCTCGTGTTGACGCTCGCTCTTGCGGAACTTCTGTCACGCTCCGGCGAACGCATCGCCTTTCCGGAGCTGATCCAGCCCTTTTCGGCCCGCAACGGGGCGGAACGTCTGGCAGGCGCATTGATGCACGAAGCGCCGATTGCAGCATTGCCGGACATCGGGCAGATCCGCCGCTTTTCCGAAGTCGTCCTGCTATCGGATTTCCTGCATCCGTTCGATGAACTGAGCGATCTTCTCGACCGTCTGGCAAAGCGCGGCGTCCGCGCGCATCTGGTGGAAGTGGCCGATCCGGCGGAAGAAACATTTCCCTATTCGGGCCGCACCGAGTTCCGCGATCCGGAAACAGGGGCCACGCTTGTCGCCGGTCGCGCCGAAACCTATGCGGATGACTATCGCCGCCTCTACACCGCGCGCCGCGAAAGCCTCATCGATTTCTGCAAGCGGCTTGGCTGGAGCTATACGGTTCACCGCACCGACAGGCCGACAGCGGAAGCCTTGGCGCGCCTGCATAATGCACTCAGCGCAACGGGAGTCGGCGCATGAGTTTCCTGCCGCTCGCCTTCGGTTCGCCGCTCATCCTCGCCGGGCTGATCGCCCTGCCGGTCATCTGGTGGCTTCTGCGCATGACGCCGCCGCGCCCGCAGGAGGAAACCTTTCCGCCGCTGCGCATTCTGGCGCAGGTCTTCAAGCGCGAGGAAGTACCGTCGAAAAGTCCATGGTGGATGACACTGCTGCGGCTGCTGATTGCCGCGCTCGTCATTCTGGCGCTGGCCTCACCGATCTGGAACCCGCGTCCGGTCGCCCTGTCCGGCGACGAGCCGCTTGCCATCGTCATCGATAATGGCTGGGCTTCCGCAGAGGACTGGCAACAGCGGGTCAATGCTGCCGAAAAGCTCATCTCGGATGCAGAAGGGACCGCTGCGCCGATCTACATCGTGGGTTCAGCGGAACCAGCCAATGCCGAAATCGGCCCCTATGACGGCAAGGGCGCTGCCGAGCGACTTCAGGCACTGGAGCCGCGCCCGATCCCCGTTGATCGCAAGTCGGCAATGGAACGGCTAGCATCCGCCCTGCCCGCCGATACAAAGGTCCGCCTTGCCTTCATGAGCGACGGACTAGCTGCGCCGAACGATACGGAAACCTTTGCAGAACTGGACAAGTCAGGGCATCTGGCCTCCGTTCTCTGGTATGGCGCGAGCCTCAGCCGCACTTTCGCGCTGACCGGCATCGACAACAAGGCTGACAGTCTGGAAGCGGTCGCCATCCGTCCGGAAGGCGTGTCGGCTCCGCGCACGCTCACTGCCGCCGCCTATGACGACAAGGGACGCCGCATCGCCGAAGCACCGCTTTCCTTCGCGCCTGGAAGCGCGGAAGGCACGGCACGGTTCAACCTGCCGGTGGAACTTCGCAATGATTTCCGCCTGATCCGCGTCGACGGCATTGAACAGGCTGGCGCAACACGGCTGATCGATGCAGGGTCGGAACGGCGCACAGTCGGCCTTATCGCCAGCGGTGACGGTGATTTGGCACAGCCGCTGCTCTCGCCGCTGCATTATATTTCCCGGGCGCTTTCACCCTATGTCAATCTGATCGAACCGCGCTCTGCCGATCTTCTGCAATCCGTGCCGGAAGTGCTGGATGCAAAGCCGTCGATCCTCATCATGGCCGATATCGGCACGCTGCCGCAGCCGGTCACCGAACAGCTTTCCAAATGGATTGAGGACGGCGGCACGCTGGTGCGGTTCGCAGGCCCGCGCCTTGCCGGTGCCAGCGACAATGATCCGCTTCTGCCGGTGAAATTGCGCAAGGGCGAACGCGCACTTGGCGGCACGCTATCCTGGTCAGAACCGCAGAAATTGCGATCTTTCCCCGACAAGGGGCCTTTCGCCGGTCTGGCTGTCCCCGATGATGTGACGGTCACAAGGCAGGTTCTTGCTGAACCTTCGTTCGATCTCAACGACAAGGCTTATGCCGTTCTGCAGGACGGAACACCGCTTGTGACCGGCGAACATCGTGGACGTGGCAACATCGTATTGTTCCACATCTCTCCCGATGCCAGCTGGTCGAGCCTGCCGATTTCGGGTTCATTCGTGGACATGCTGCGCCGCATCGTGTCGCTGTCGCAGCGCACCGGCGCGCAAGATAATCAGGCTTCCGTCTCGCTGCCGCCCTACCAGCTGCTTTCGGCTTCCGGTGCCCTGACCCCACCGACATCCGAAGCCAAGCCGCTGATCGTCGAAAAAAACAAGCAGGCCAGCGTCAGCATCAACACACCGCCCGGTTTCTATGGCAATGAGGACGGTTTGAAAGCGCTCAACATCTTCGAAGGTGCGAACCTCAAGCTGCAACCGATTGCCCGGCCGACACTGTCCGTCGGAATAACGCCTGTCTCCTATACATCGGACCAGTCGATTTCACTGGCGGGTCCATTCTTTGCTGCCGCTGCGATGCTGCTCGCACTCGATACGCTTTTGATGCTGTGGCTGCGCGGAGCCTTCCGTCGCCGCATGAAAGTGCGCGCCAAGGCGACGGGAATAGCTGTTCTGCTGGCCGGTTCGCTTGCTTTCAACCTTCTTCCTTCCGGAATAGGCGAAGCGAAAGCTCAGACTCAGGCACAATCCCAGTCTGGGGCTCAAGAGCAGGTGCATGACGACAGCAAGCCGGGAGACGAGGCGATCATCAACTCCGTCTCGCAGACGCATCTTGCCTATGTCATTACCGGCAGCGCAAAGACCGACGATATCAGCAAGGCGGGACTGCGGGGCTTGAGCTTCGCGCTGATGGACAAGACCGCGCTTGAACCGGGCGACCCCATCGGCGTAGACCCCGCCAAGGACGAACTGGCCTTTTATCCGCTGATCTACTGGCCTATCGACCCGGAGACGCCGATGCCAAGCCCGGAAGCGATTGCCAAAGTCGATGCCTATATGCAGCAGGGCGGCACGGTGCTTTTTGACACGCGCGACCAGTTGCAGGCGGGCGCCAGTCTCGATCCTTCCGCCTCACCCGCCAACCAGCGCCTGCGCGCCATCCTCGATGGCATGAACGTTCCGCCGCTGGAACCCGTGCCTGACGATCATGTGCTCACCAAATCCTTCTTCATCATGCCGGATTTCCCCGGTCGTTATGAAGGAAGCCCGCTCTGGGTCGAGGCCTCGACACCAAATGCCTCGCCCAGGGATCGTCCCGTGCGCACCGGCGACGGTGTGACGCCGATCATGATTACGGCCAATGATTTCGCAGGCGCATGGGCCGTGGATGAGCAAGGCAATCCGCTGCTTCCGACCGTGCCGAACGACCCGATGCAGCGCATCTATGCCATTCGCGGCGGCGTGAACATCGTGATGTATATGCTGACCGGCAACTACAAGTCCGATCAGGTCCACGCCAAGGACCTCATCGAGCGGTTGGGGAATTAGCATGATGTTTTGCAGCCCTGTTGCCACCCGATCCTGTTTGTCTTTCCCCCTCATCCTGAGAAGCCATCCCGCGCTTGCACGGGGATGGCGTCTCGAAGGGCTGAGGGGAAACGCACGGCGCGCCTGCCCTCACCCTCGATCCTTCGAGGTTTCGCTTCGCTCCGCACCTCAGGATGAGGGTGGAAGCGTAGTAGCTGACGCGGTAGAAACCTACGGCGATAGGAGGTGAGAATGAATATCGAATTCGAACCGTTCCTCTCCACGCCCTGGCTTATCGCCATTCTCGTGCCGCTGGCGCTGCTGGTGCTAGTCACGATTGCGTTGCGGATGCGGGGCGGGCTGATCCGCCTTCTGGCTGCGGCAGCACTTGCGCTCGCTCTTTTCAATCCCGTCATCATCAATGAAGAGCGCGAACCGCTGAAAAGCGTAGTCTCAGTGGTTGTGGATCGCAGCCAGAGCCAGGAACTTGGAAGCCGCCGTGCCGACACGGATGCCGCCTTGAAGGCGGTTCAGGACCAGCTTGCAACCATGCCGCAATTTGAAACCCGCGTCGTGGAAGCAGGCCAACCCGGCGAGAACGAGGACGGCTACGCCACCCGGCTTTTCGGCCCGCTGGCCCGTTCGCTTCTCGATGTTCCGCCGTCGCGTGTTGCAGGCGCTGTTCTGATTACCGACGGTCAGGTACACGATATTCCTGCCAACAAGAATGCGCTCGGCTTCGATGCGCCGCTGCACGGGCTTGTGACCGGCAAGCCGGATGAGTTCGACCGCCGCATCCGCTTCAACAAGGCGCCGCGCTATGGCATCAGCGGCAAGCCGCTCGAAATGTCGTTTACGGTGATTGATGAGGGCAAAAGTCTCGGCAGCCCTGCGCCGGTTCAAATCCGCGTCAATGGTGAGACCGTCAGCGAGCAGGAAGCGCGGGTCGGGCAGGAAACGCCCGTCACCATCACCCTGCCGCGCGCGGGCGTGAACATTGTTGAAATCGCCACGCCAGCGCTTCCCGGCGAAGTAACCGACGCCAACAATCGCGCTGTCGCGACCGTGGACGGCGTTCGGGAAAACCTGCGCGTGCTGCTCGTCTCCGGTGAGCCGCACAATGGCGAGCGCACCTGGCGCAATCTGCTGAAATCCGATGCCGCCGTCGATCTCGTCCACTTCACCATTTTGCGCCCGCCGGAAAAGCAGGACGGCACGCCGATCAACGAATTGTCGCTGATCGCCTTCCCGACGCGCGAACTCTTTGTCGACAAGGTCAACGAGTTCGACCTCATCATCCTTGACCGCTACCAGCACCGCGATGTGCTGCCGCTCCTCTATTACGATTACATCGCACAATATGTGGAGAATGGCGGCGCCTTGCTGGTCGCAGCCGGCCCGGAATATGCAGGCGAAATGTCGATTGCCCGTACGCCGCTTTATAGCGCCCTGCCTGCCCTGCCGACCGGGGCCGTGACGGAAAAGGCGTTCTATCCACGTCTCACGACTGTCGGCAAACGCCACCCTGTCACGCGCGGCCTCGACGGCAGCGATCAGGAGCCGCCGCACTGGAGCCGCTGGTTCCGCACCATCGACATCACCGCGCCGCAAGGCGAAACGGTGATGAGCGGCGCGGACAACAAGCCGCTATTGGTTCTCAACCGCGTCGGAAAAGGCCGTGTCGGCATGTTCCTCTCCGATCAGGGCTGGCTGTGGGCGCGCGGTTTCGAGGGCGGCGGCCCCTATGCCTCGCTCTATCGCCGCATCGCCCACTGGCTGATGCAGGAACCGGAACTGGAGGAAGAGGCGCTGACCGCCTCCGGCAATGGCCGCACGCTTTCCATCCGCCGCCAGACCATGGGCGATAATCCGGGTGCTGCAACCGTTTCAACGCCTTCAGGCAAGGAATTGCAGGTCAATCTCGCGCAAAGCAAGCCGGGCCTGTTCGAAGGTTCATTGCAGACGGACGAGATCGGCATCTTCCGGGTGAAAAACGGGGATCTGGAAGCCCTGGCCCATGTGGGGCCGATCGATGCGCCGGAATTCACCGACAGCATCTCCACGACGGATCGCCTCAAGCCGCTCGCTGACGCGACCGGCGGCTCGGTCCATCGCGTCCATGCCAGCACCAACAGTTCGGTCCGGGTTCCGACGATCACCGCCATCAGCGGCAACCGCGCCGCCAGCGGCAATGACTGGATCGGCCTGCGCGAGACTGCGGATACGCAATTGAAAAGCGTCAACCGCCTGCCGCTGTTCTCCGGCTTTCTGGCGCTTGGCCTGCTGCTCTTCGTCTTCGGCAGCATGTGGTATCGCGAAGGACGGTAAACCGCATTCGCCCGACGCCCTCATCCTGAGCCTGTCGAAGGATCAAGGGCGAGCGCCGGTTCAGTTCCCCCACTCCTTCGAGACGCCATCTGCGATGGC
This sequence comes from Brucella oryzae, assembly GCF_041929965.1. Lineage (NCBI taxonomy): Bacteria > Pseudomonadati > Pseudomonadota > Alphaproteobacteria > Hyphomicrobiales > Brucellaceae > Brucella > Brucella oryzae. The sequence continues at coordinate 78,139 of NZ_JBHEEO010000013.1, forward strand.
CCCTCAGGATGAGGGGAAAACAAGCGTTCTGCTAACTTCCCAGACGAGACAATCAGGCCCGGTTGGCGTGGCGCACGATTCCGCTGACACCGTTCAGCGCGTCCGGCGTGAGTTCGCAGGCAAGCATCCGGCGCGGATCGACCGGCGCTGGCATGACCATCGAACCCGGCGCCACCATCTTGAAGCCGAACGGACCGTAATAAGGTTCGTCACCGACAAGAATGACCAGCTTGTGGTCGGCTTTCGTCGCCGCTTCCAGCGACATGCGCATCAGCTTGCCGCCAATGCCGCGTTTCTTCCACTCAGGTCTGACCGCAAGCGGTCCAAGCAGGAGTGCAGGCGTCTTGCCGATGACAACCGGCGTCTGCCGTACAGACCCGACGACGATACCGCCCATCAGGGCAACAAAGGAAAGATCGAGATCGTGCGGCCCGCCTTCGCGAATGAAATGTGCGGCACGGGTAAAGCGTCCCGGTCCGAAGGCCTCGGCATTGATGGCTTCGATTTCAATGTCGTGCGCCGGGCATTCCTGCGCATAGGTCAGTTCAAGCTGCTGCATGGGCTTTAGATCGCAATAGGAGAAGTCGAGGACCGTCAGGTCAATGGAATGCATTCCGCGCGTCTCAAGCGCATCCCGAAAAGTGTGAAACGGTTTTCGGGCTAGATGCGCTTGGAAACAAACAGCTGGAGCGCCGATCTGATTCAATCAGATCGAAACGCGCTCAAGCGCGGTCCAAGTTTCATCGTCGGATGAAAAGCATTTCCATTAATCGTTCTCCTGAGCGGTTTGGATGACCGCAATTTGGAAGTTGCATTACACCAAAATGAGCAGAGGTAAAACTATTTTTTTCATAATGGCGGTTTCGACTGTTCCTTTTGGCACCGTTACGCACTGTTCACGGCTTGTGATGCTGCAAAATGGCGGCTCTCGCCTTATTCTCTTTCCAAAAGGAGAAATCACATGGGACTTCTGGTTGATGGCAAGTGGCATGATGTCTGGTACGACACCGAAAGCACGAAAGGCCGTTTTGAACGTTCGAAATCGCAATTCCGTAACTGGATAACCGCAGATGGCAGTGCCGGCCCGACGGGCGAAGGCGGCTTCAAGGCCGAACCGGGCCGCTACCACCTCTATGTTTCCTATGCCTGCCCGTGGGCGCACCGCACGCTGATCTTCCGCGCGCTGAAAGGGCTGGAAGACGTTATTTCGGTCTCGGTGGTGGACTATCTGATGGCCGACGAAGGCTGGACCTTCTCCGGCACAACCGGCAGCACCGGCGACACCCTCTACGGCGCGAAGCGTCTTTATGAAATCTACACGCGTGCCGATCCGAATTATTCCGGTCGCGTGACCGTTCCGGTTCTGTGGGACAAGCAGCGCCAGACGATCGTGTCCAACGAATCCGCCGAAATCATCCGTATGCTCAACACCGCCTTCAAGGAATTCGGCGACGCTTCGCTGGATTTGTATCCAGAAGCGCAGCGCGACGAAATCGATGCGCTCAATGATTTCATCTATCCCAATATCAACAATGGGGTCTATCGCGCCGGTTTCGCCACCACGCAGGAAGCTTACGAAGAAGCGTTCGGGCAATTGTTCGCAGCACTTGATTCGCTTGAGGATCGCCTTTCGCGGCAGCGCTATCTGACCGGCACCCACCTAACCGAAGCCGACTGGCGGTTGTTCACAACGCTTCTGCGCTTCGATCCGGTCTATGTCGGCCATTTCAAGTGCAATCTGCGCCGTCTGGCAGATTACCCGAACCTGTGGAACTACACGCGCGAACTCTATCAGGTGCCGGGCGTGGCCTCGACCGTGAACATGGAGCACATCAAGGGTCACTATTATCGCAGCCACAAGAACATCAATCCGACCAGTATCGTTCCTGCAGGGCCGGAAATCGACTTCTCTGCGCCCCATGACCGGGATCGCTTCCCCAAGACCTGACCGGACGAACTGCGTTCTTCCTGCAACAGTGCGGAAAGAACATCAGCACTCTCTCAAATCTCTTGCGCCCCTTTGATTTCGATCAATGGGGCGTTTCGTTGCGCGGTCCAGATTGCACGCATCACTACGATCCCAAGACCGAACACGACTTAAGGAGAGAGAAGATGAACCGCTTCACGAGAGGATTGCTGGCTGCCACCGCACTGACCTTTGCCGCACCGGCTGCCTATGCTGCCGATGCCATCGTCGCCCAGCCTGCATCTGAAATTCAGGCCGTGCCGGAAGCCCTGTCGCCATGGCAGATCCGTGTGCGCGCACTCGGCGTCATTCCCCAGAATTCCGGCTATGTGAACGGCGTTTCAGGTTCGGACCTCGACTATTCGAAGTCGATCACACCTGAACTCGACATCACCTACTACTTCACGGACAATTTCGCAGCCGAACTCATTCTCGGTACGACCTATGCCAATATCAATGGCGCCGGTTCAATCGATGGGCTGGGCAAGATCGGCAAGGCATGGATTCTGCCTCCAACGCTCACGCTGCAATATCACTTCACCAATTTCGGCGCCTTTAAGCCTTATGTCGGCGCAGGCGTGAACTACACCATGTTCTACAATCAGGATGCGACCGGCGTTGAATATCTCAAGGTCAAGAATGCATTCGGCGGCGCACTGCAGATCGGCTTCGACTACATGCTCAACGAACATTGGGGCGTGAACTTCGACGTCAAGAAGCTGTTCCTCGAACCGAAATTCGACGCTACTCTGGCGGGCGGCGTGGAAGTCAGCGGCAAGGCCAAGCTGAATCCATGGCTGATCGGTACGGGTATCACCTACCGCTTCTAATCGATCACCGATCAGGTAAAGGCGCAGCAGCGCGCCTTTACCAAAGTGGAAGCGGCTCCAGATCGTGCATCGCTTCCTGCAGACGCCGCTTGGTTGATGGCGTCGTCCCTTCCGGCAGATCGTCCAGTGGAAAGAAACCGCATTCGGCGATTTCCCGATCCGGCAAACGGGGTGCCGTCTGCTCAAATTGCCTGCATATATAAAGCGCCACGTGATCGCGCGGTGATGCATGCGCATTCTTGTAGAGCGCAAAAAGCTGCGGTAGGCCTTTCAGAACGATATTGCCCTCCTCGCGCAACTCCTTTTCCAGCGCCTGCCCGAAGGTCTCGCCACGTTCGACGCCCCCGCCCGGCAATTGCCATCCGGGCACATAGGTATGCTTTACAAGGAAAACAGAATTTTTCTTTTCATCGAAAACGATAGCCCTGACGCCCAGCGTCATCGGGCGTCGCATTAGAAAAAAAGTATGAAATATGAAATGACGAAAGCGCATACCGTCTCTCCGCGAGGCAATATACCTCTATCCAAAACAGCAATGACATCAACAAAAAGTAGCTAAACAGGTTTCGATTCCAATAATAATACAGTAAATGGGCCTTATGTTCCGTCTCGCCCATATCTCCGATATACACCTTTCGCCTCTGCCGCGCGTGCGATATCGCGAATTGGCATCGAAACGTATCACCGGCTACATCAACTGGCTGCGCAATCGCAAAAACGCGATGCACGGAACCGTGCTGGATAGTCTCATCGGCGATATGCAGGCGCAATCACCTGACCACATCGCGGTAACGGGCGATCTCGTCAATCTGGCGCTCAATCTGGAAATCGACATCGCCCATGAATGGCTCTCCAAATTGGGCAACCCTGAGGATGTTTCGGTCGTTCCCGGCAATCACGACGCTTATGTTCCGGGTGCCCTCGACAAGTCCTGCCGGAAATGGGAACCGTGGATGCGCGGCGACGGCATCGACAATAAGGGCAATCGTCCGCAATTTCCCTATATGCGCGTGCGTGGGCCTGTTGCGCTGATCGGCGTTTCGTCGGCGCGCGCGACGGCGCCCTTCATGGCGAGCGGCGACTTCCGGTCTGCGCAAGGCAAGCGTCTGGCCGCAATGCTCGATGAAGCCGGTACGCGTGGCCTCTTCCGCATCGTGATGATTCACCACCCGCCGATCTATGGCGCAACGCCCGCGCACAAGCGCCTTTATGGCATTCGCCGCTTCCAGAAGATCATACGCAAGCACGGCGCTGAGCTTGTTCTCCATGGCCATACGCATCTTATCACGCATTACGAGATCGATGGCCCGAACGGCAAGATTCCCGTCATCAGCGTCCCGTCGGCGAGCCAGAATTTTGGCGGTCATAAGCCCGCTGCCCGCTATAACATTTTCAGCATCGATAAACGGCCTGATGGCGGCTGGTCCTGCCTCATGGAAGAGCATGGCGTTTCCGATGCCAGCGAGAAAATAACGAAGCTCAACGAGCGCGTTCTTTATTAACTCCACAACAAAAACGGCGCCGAAGCGCCGCTTCTCATCGATTTTGCACTTTTCGATATGCACTCTAGCGATTACGGAAAGTGATGTTGCAGCCCTTCAACGCCGACGCCCGTTCCAGAGCCTGCATCTCACCCTTCAGACGGGCAACTTCCGCCGCTTTGGCACCATCGCCATTATTCAGAAACAGCGCGGGCCAGAACAGAACAAGCCCAACCCCGGTCGTTATTGTATCGCGCGTTGCAGCGGAATTCTGTCTGCCGACAGCAGTTGCGGCACTATAGGACAAACGCACGGCCTCTTCCTTTAGCTGCGAACAACTTTGGGAATTATATACACTGGAAGGCACGTAGCTGGCAGAGATATTGTCAGAACGAGTAGCACAACCCGAAACTAACGCGACCGAAGGCAATAGATATAAAAAACGTTTCATAAAAAATCTCACAATAAAAAATATAGGCGGGCAGAAATAGTAAAAATATGAAAATTTAAAGGCGGCACGAACAGTGCCGCCTTTAGAATTACAGACAGTGCAAAATTATTTCGCGATGACGCGATTGGCCGCAGATACGATAGCTTCCAGTGAAGCACTGACGATATTGTCGTTGATGCCGACGCCGAACAGCTTTCCGTCCGGATAAGCCATTTCGACATAAGAAATAGCCGAAGCGTCAGAACCCTGCTGTAGCGAATGTTCGGAATAATCGACAACTGACATCGTCACGCCGAGATATTTGGACAACGCATCGACAAAGCCGTCAATCGGGCCTGTGCCCTTGCCTTCAATATTCTTCGTCACGCCGTTATCGGTGATTTCAGCGGTAAGGATACGGCGGCCTTTCTGCTCGGGATCGGGCATGGTGTGATGATCGACGAACTTGATGCGGGCATCCGGCTGCGTCACATAGAGGCTCTGGAACTCGTCGTGAATGCGCTTCGACGGCAGTTCCTTGCCTTCCTCATCGGTGATGTTCTGGATGATCTCGCGGAACTCCACCTGCAGGTTGCGCGGCAGGTTCAAGCCGTAATCGGCCTGCAGAATGTAGGCGATACCGCCCTTGCCCGATTGCGAATTGATGCGGATGATCGCTTCATAGGAGCGGCCCACATCCTGCGGGTCGATCGGCAGATAGGGCACTTCCCAGATCGGCGAATTGGCCGAACGGCGCGCCTTCATGCCCTTGTTGATCGCATCCTGATGCGAGCCGGAGAAAGCCGTATAGACCAGTTCGCCGACATAAGGATGGCGCTCGGCAATCTTCAACTGGTTCGAATATTCATAGACTTCCTTCATCCGGTTGATGTCGGTGCAGTCCAGTTCAGGGTCCACGCCCTGCGTGTACATGTTGAGCGCCAGCGTCACCACGTCCACATTGCCGGTGCGTTCACCATTGCCGAACAGCGTGCCTTCAACACGGTCCGCGCCTGCCATCAAGCCCAGTTCCGTGGCGGCAATGCCCGTGCCGCGGTCATTGTGCGGATGCAGCGAGATAATCAGGTTCTCGCGATTGTCGAGATTGCGGCACATCCATTCGATCTGGTCGGCATAGATGTTCGGCGTGTTCATTTCGACCGTCGAGGGCAGGTTGACGATCAGCTTGTTGTCCGCCGTCGGCTTCACGATCTCGATCACCGCATTGCAGATTTCCAGCGCCACATCCAGCTCGGTGCCGGTGAAGCTTTCCGGCGAATACTGGAAGCGATAGCCGCCACCAGCCTTCGCGGCCATATCCATAATCATCTTGGCGGCGTCGGTTGCGATCTGCTTGATGCCGCCGACATCCTTGGCAAACACCACGCGACGCTGCAATTCACTGGTGGAATTATAGAAATGGATGATCGGTGACTTCGCGCCTTCCAGCGCTTCGAAAGTCCGTGTAATCAGCTCGGGGCGGCACTGGACCAGAACCTGCAAATCCAGCTCGTCCGGCACATTGCCATGCTCGATCGCCCAACGGCAGAAGTCGAAATCCGTCTGCGACGCGGACGGAAAACCGATTTCGATTTCCGGAAAACCCATATCGACCAGCAGGCGGAACATGCGCTCCTTGCGGTCATGCCCCATGGGATCGATCAAGGCCTGATTACCATCACGCAGATCGACCGAGCACCAGATCGGTGCCTTTTCGATACGCTTGGACGGCCAGGTCCGGTCATCGAGCTGCGGAACCGGGAAAGGCGAATATTTGCTGCCTGCAATGGGCATGCCCTTGCGCGCGGAGATGGATTTCGATTGCGGCGTGGCGACGGACTGATTCATTTTCGTTTCCTCCCGGCTTTCGACGGTTTCAAGCCGTCAAGCGCGGATACTACTGATCGATTATAAGGGTTTTCTGAAAAGGAGCACAGGCCAGCGACCGGGGATCGACCGCCGGACGCTCCTTTCAACGAGCCCGGCGATCGCCGCTAAGGCCGAGGGTAAGAAGCGAGTTTAGAACGCAGACATCAACGCGCGCGCCGAAGGCGGCTGCGGAATGTTCCATAGATGTTGCGTTTTTGATCGTCATGGGAAAAGCTTTTACACGCCGGATTTCTGCTGTGCAAGATAGTATTTCATTCAGAGCCTGACTCAAAAAGCGACATGTGTGTGCGAAAATGGTTATTTTCGAGTACCGGAGCGGAGCGTACATAAAGGTACGTGAGCACCGGAATGGAGAAAATTGCCATTTGCAGCCACACGGGGCGACTTTTGGAACAGGCTCTCAGGCGAATGGCACAGCACTTGTTCCCGGCGGCAGCTTTGCCTCGTCCTCCGGCTCGACATGGATCACCACGCGCGCGCTGTCGATCTGCTTTTTCAGCGCATCTTCGATACGGTCGCAGATCACATGGGCATCGCCGACGCTCATATCAGCGGCCACGACCAGGTGAAACTCGATGAAGGTAACACGGCCCGCAATACGGGTCTTGAGGTCATGAACCTCGATGGCGCCACCCGCATTGGCCGAAATGACATCGCGAATGCGCATCTCCTCAGTCGGCTCGACACCAATATCCATCAATCCCTGCACCGAGGAATTGATGACACCCCACCCCTGCCAGAGAATGTTGATGGCCACCAGAATGGCGAGCAGCGGATCGAGTATGGCCCAGCCGGTCACGACAGCACCGACGAGACCGACCAGAACACCTACAGAGGTGAACACATCAGTCATGATGTGTTTTCCGTCGGCTTCCAGCGCAGGCGAGCGGGACTTGCGACCGGTGCGAATCAACAATGATGCCCATAAGCCATTTATGACGGCAGCAGCCGTGTTGATACCGAGACCCAGCCAGGGTTCATCGAGCGTTCGCGGTGATTGAAGGGCAAACCAGGCCTCGCGGAAGATCAAAAGTGCGGCGACCGTAATCAGAACACCCTCCACGACAGCCGAAATATATTCCGCCTTGTGGTGCCCGAACGGATGATTATCGTCGGCAGGCAGATAGCTGACCCGAATGGCCCACCACGCGCCGATTGCCGCAATCACATTGACGATCGATTCCAGCGCATCCGAATAAAGGGCAACCGAGCCGGTCAGCGCATAGGCCAGATATTTCAAGCCCATCACGCCGAAAGCAACGGGAATAGACCAAGCGGCAAGCCGCCGAACCTTTGCACTCGCGTCCATGATGAACCTTTGATTATCTCGATCTTTTCCCGAAACCGGGATGGGCCTACGCACGGCCCTTCATGCATTCGCTGGCGCGCGGGGTATAGCATATGCAGCAGCAATTCACCGCCGTTCTATACCCCAGATAAGCGAAACTTCGTACCCTGTTTTTTCAGTTCCCGCATTTAATTTTCTCCCGCAAATGCAAGGCATTACAGTTGCAAATGAGTTGCCGGAGCAAGCATGGAAAAAGCACTTCCGAAACATAAAAAAAAGCCGCAGCATATGGCTGCGGCTGGCTTGAAATCGGAACGAAAGGCGTTCGATCAGGTGTTGGTACGACGCGCCTTGTTCTTGCTCGCCAGATGCGTCACCACATTCTCGATCATGCGCATTCCGGCATTGTGGCCGAGCGTCATGATGGATTCCGGGTGGAATTGAACGGCGGCGACCGGCTCATGCTTGTGCTCGAAAGCCATGATGACACCGTCTTCGGTTTCCGCTGTCACCAGAAAATCGTCCGGCAAACGTTCCGGATCAGCGAAGATCGAATGATAACGCCCGACCGTCACTTCCTTTGGCAGGCCCGAGAATATCCGCTCCGGCTTCGACACGCGAATGCGCGACGGCTTGCCGTGCATAGGAATGCGCAGCTGGCGCAGCGTACCGCCATAGGCTTCGGCCAGCGCCTGCAATCCAAGGCAGACGCCAAAAATCGGCAATTCCCGCTTGCGCGCCTTGTCGATGGTCGCCTTGCAATCGAAATCCTGTGGCGTGCCCGGTCCGGGTGACAGAACCACGAGGTCGGGCTTGACCTTGTCGAACACGTCTTCGGCAACCGGCGAGCGCACGGTCGAGACCGTGGCACCAGTCTGGCGGAAATAATTGGCAAGCGTATGCACGAAGGAATCTTCGTGATCTACCAGCAGGATCGAAATCCCCTCGCCCACTTTCGCTGCCACGCGCTCTTCTGCGATATGATTGCTCTTCTGCGCTTCGCGCACAGCCGCGATCATTGCCGATGCCTTCAATTCGGTTTCGGCTTCTTCTTCTTCCGGGTTGGAATCGAACAGAAGCGTTGCCCCGGCGCGGATTTCGGCCACGCCGTCCTTTACCCGAATCGTGCGCAGCGTCAGGCCGGTATTCATGTCGCCATTGAAATGCATCATGCCGATGGCGCCGCCATACCATGCGCGCGGGCTGCGCTCGTTTTCCTCGAGGAAGCGCATCGCCCACAATTTCGGCGCGCCGGTGACAGTCACGGCCCATGCATGGCTGAGGAAACCGTCGAACGCATCCATGCCATCGCGCAGGCGACCTTCAATATGATCGACCGTATGGATCAGTCGCGAATACATCTCGATCTGGCGGCGGCCGATGACCCGCACCGACCCCGGCTCGCAGACGCGGCTCTTGTCGTTGCGGTCCACGTCCGAACACATGGTCAGCTCGGATTCGTCCTTCTTGGAATTGAGCAGTTTCAGGATCTGCTCCGAATCCGAAATCGCATCCTCGCCGCGCTTGATCGTCCCGGAAATCGGGCAGGTCTCGATGCGCCGTCCATTGACCCGCACGAACATTTCCGGCGATGCGCCGACCAGATATTCGTTCTCGCCCAGATTGATGAAGAAGGAATAGGGCGACGGATTGATCGTCTTCAGCCGACGGAAAATCTCCGACGGAGCGGTATGGCAGCGCTCATAGAAAGTCTGGCCGGGAACCACTTCGAAGAGGTCACCGCGCTTGAAGCTTTCCTTGGCGCGCTCGACGAGCTTGGCATATTCACCCGGATTGTGATCGCCCCGCGCAAGCTTGGCTTCCGATGGCTTGAAGGGCTGCACCGGCGTCGCCCGCGCAAGACCATGCGTGGAAGACCCGCCGCAGGCAAATTCATAACGATCCACCCAGGCCCGTGCCGCATAATGATCGGCCACGAAGATTTCATCGGGAATGAACAGCACCAGATCGCGCTGGTCGTCGGGGCGTTTCAGCTTGTACTGGATGGGATCGAACTGGAACGCCAGATCATAGCCGAAAGCGCCGTAAAGACCGAGATTGGCGTCTTCTTCGGAGAAGAACAAGCCGACAATCACCCGCAGAACCGTGAAAACCGAAGGCATGCGCGAGCGCTCTTCCTCGGTGAAGGCTCCGCTCGGTTCGGCAATGGTGAGCTCGATACGGTTTTCCTCGGCCTTGTCGACCGTCACCTCGGCAAGCGCCTTTACTGTATCAAGAATGGGCCGCAGGAGAATGACGCCGCGCGCATTCAGCGCTTCGATGCGCATGCTGCGGGCGCGTGACGTGATGGCCACGGGAGGATCGACGATAGCTGTATCCCATCGCGTATAGCGGCCTGGATATTCGTAGTTTGACGAAAAAACAGCACCACGCCGTTCGTTCAGCGCATCGATATAGGTCTCGATCGCACCCTTATAGGCAGTGAGGTGGCGCACGCGTTCGACGACGATGCCGCCCGCCGTTTCGTGCTGGAATATCTCGCTATCCGCAATCTTCGCATTCATGATCGGCTATCCCAAATCTAACTTGTTTCCGAATACTTCCAGAACCCGGTTTCCCCCGCAGGTCTTATTCAAACAGCCAAACAAAAAGGCCGCCCGGATAATCCCAGCGGCCTGTTTCCTAAACGCAAATGCACAAACGCCTGCGTGGCCGCTTTTAGCGGGCCCACCACCAACCGTTGATGACGATATTGCGCGAAATGTTCATGGACGTACTGTTAGCGTTCAATGTGGTTCCTTGCAACCGGAAAATTCGAGCGCCGAAATGCACGGTACGGGTCGCCGTCGACACGGCATTCCACAAGTTTCACAAAAGAAAATCCGGACAGTTTGGGGCTGTCCGGATTTCCTCAGAACCGGGATGAACGAAACGGAAGGAATGGGACGATTCCTCCAGCTTCAAACCCCCCCCCTCACCCCATGCAAAATTTACAGGTGCAATATAACTTTCAGTATGCACACTATCCTTATCACAGGTTGCGCGCACTTTGCAACCTGTGATTGTTATTTGCGTATATGCTTAAGTTTAAGCCGAAATCATCGAAACAGTTCAAAAATTTGTAGGACCACCCAACAAGTTTCATCTTGCGTCGGGGACCGATTTCGGATTGATTTCCTTGGCAACTCAAACACATATGCAAAAATCAAGAACAGAGCCGTCATGCATAAGCGGCCATTGGGGACAACTGATGAAGAATCTCGATGCGATGGACAGGAGTATTTTGCGCGCCCTTCAGGAGAATGGACGCCTGACCAACACTGAACTGGCCGATCGCATAAATCTCTCACAGACGGCGACTGCCGAACGCGTCAAGCGACTGACCCGCGAAGGGTATATTCTCGGCTATTCGGCACGGCTTTCGCCCAAGATGCTCGATCGGGCCATGCTGGTCTTCATCGAGATCAAGCTTGACCGCACCACGCCGGAAGTCTTCGAGACCTTCTCGACCTTTACCCGCAGCAATCCTGACATTCTGGAATGCCACATGGTTGCGGGCGGCTTCGATTATCTCGTCAAAGCCCGTGTATCCGATATGGATCACTATCGACGCTTCCTTTCGGAGGCGCTTCTTTCTCTGCCCGGCGTGCGGGAATCGCACACCTATGCCGTGATGGAGGAAGTGAAGGAAACCGCCTATATCGCGGTATAGTCCCGGTCGACAGGGCACGAGCATTACCTGAAAGCATCGTTGCTGTCAGTAGACTGGCAGCAACGAACCCCCTGTTTTTCACTTCGATCTTGCTAACGACTATTTACGGGTATATACCCGCAATATGTCACATCCGTGTTTCTGCATTCTTCTGCGCCAGGCAGCCCGCAAGACATCGAGCGTCTATGACAACGCTCTGGCCCCGCTTGGCATTAATGTTGCGCAGTTCAGTACGCTGCGCAAAATCCGCCGCGCAGGTTCCATCTCGCTGACGGAACTTGCACATCTGTCCGAGCTGGATCGTTCGACCATGGGTCGTAATGTGAAAGTTTTGCAGCGCATGGGCCTGATCGGGCCTGCGGCCAGCGACGACCACCGCGAGACAAGCGTAACGCTGACCGCCGAAGGTCGCGACCTCGTGGAGCGCGGCGGTCCGCTCTGGGATCAGGCGCAGGAAGAAATTGAAGACCGGCTGGGAGAGGAAGGCGTGGAGCAATTGCAAAACCTTCTTCGCAGCCTCGATTAATCGGGCACCAAACGCCCTTTGACTGAAAACAATGACCTGAAGCCGCGCCCCCGCTATGGAGCGAATGGTTTCGCCATCGAACGCATGGCTGGCCAAAGCCAGCTTGAACCCGAAAGCGCCAAAGATGATTTCTGCCCGCCTTGCCAGCTTTCTCGCCCAGAGAAACATCCATTACGGATGGGTCGTCGCCGCCATAACCTTCCTGACCATGCTGGCGACGGCTGCAGCCATGGGGTCGGCGGGCATTCTGATCGACCCGCTCCAGCGTGAATTTGGCTGGACGAATGCGAATATCTCCTTCGCAATGGCGCTTCGCCTCGTACTTTTCGGCCTGATGGGTCCGTTTGCAGCCGCCTTCATGAACCAGTTCGGTCTGCGCCGCGTGGTTGCAGCCGCTCTCATCATGATTTCACTGGGGCTGGTCGGCTCCATTTTCATGACCGAAGAATGGCAGATGGTTGCGCTCTGGGGGGTCGTGATCGGCCTTGGCACCGGCATGACGGCACTCGTCCTCGGCGCAACCGTCGCAGCACGCTGGTTCGAAAAGCGGCGCGGCCTCGTCGTCGGCCTGATGACAGCCAGCAACGCCACCGGCCAGCTCGTCTTCATGCCGATCCTTGCCAGCGTCAGCCAGACCATCGGCTGGCGCACATCGCTCACCATCGTCATCTGTTTCCTTGTTGCCGCACTCGTGCTGGTTCTCGCTTTGATGCGCGATCATCCGGCGGATATCGGCCTGAAGCCTTTCGGACGTACGGCACCGCTTCCCGCGCCCGAACCCCGAAAGAGCTTTGGCGCCATGCTGGCTTCGCCGCTCGTAACCCTGCGTGAAGCGTCTTCAACCGCAACCTTCTGGGTCTTGTTCCTGACCTTCTTCGTCTGCGGATTTTCCACCAACGGCCTGATCCAGACCCACTGGATCACGCTTTGTGGTGATTTCGGCATCGCACCGGTCGGCGCGGCGGGTATTCTTGCCGTCATCGGCGCATTCGACCTGATCGGCACGATTATGTCCGGCTGGCTGTCAGACCGGTTCGACAATCGCTGGCTCCTGTTCTGGTTCTACGCGCTGCGCGGTCTCTCGCTGATCTACCTGACCTTCACGGATTTTACCGTCTACGAGCTCGCACTCTTCGCCGTCTTTTACGGACTGGACTGGGTGGCGACGGTGCCGCCGACCGTCAAGCTCGCAGCCGAACGCTTCGGCCCGGAAAAAGCCGGCTTGGTCTTCGGTTGGGTGTTCACCGGTCATCAGGTCGGTGCCGCTGCCGCTGCCGCCTTTGCAGGCTTCGTTCGTACCGATTATGACAGCTACACCCCTGCCCTGATCCTCGCCGGTGCCATGTGCTTTGCCGCTGCGGCCATGGTGTTCATCATCAACCGCCCTGCTCCTCGCGTCGTTCTGCAGGCTTCATGATGCGACAGGCTTCTTTCCCTTCCTGTTCAGTGCCAGCACACCAAGGCTGATCAAGAAGGCGGCGAGCGTGTCGGTCCAGCCCGGCACCTCACCCAGCAGGACAAGTGCCAGAACCAAAGTGATGACAGGGATCAGTGCCGACAGCGCTGCCCCTGCCGCCGTTCCCAGCAGCACAACGGCACGATTAAAGGCAAAGACGCCAAAGGCCGAAGTAAGTACGCCCTGATAGAAACCCTGCAGGGCAATATCGCCCCAGGATGTCGCGCCAAGTCCCTTGGGCAGGAAGATCATATAGATCGGCAAATAGACGATTGCCGAGGTGACGGCTGCGATGGCGGTCGCGTGCAGCCCGTCCATTCCCTTCCTGCGAAACACCATGACATAGATCGCCCACACCAGTGCCGCGACGAAAAAGAACAAGTGTCCGAGCATTTCCGGTCCGCCCAGTTGCGACAGACCCGCGATCAGCATGGCGCCGATCAGGATCAGAACAACGCCAAACCAGCGCGACGGCGCAAGATGTTCCTTGAGAAGTGCCATCCCCAGAATGGCAACCATTGCTGTCATCAGCCCCGGAATGAGCGCTGCCGCATGGGACGCCGGAGCATATTGCAGGCCGCAGGTGGTCAGCAGCGCATAGGGAACGCCCGCACCGGAAACCAGAAGCACAAAGCCGAGCGGACCAAGCTTCCGAAAGCCAAATCCTTTCATCAGCACCACCGGCAACAGCACCAGCCCTGCCACGCCAAAGCGCAAGGCAATGATGTCGAAAGGCGTCAATGCGGTCTTGAACCCGAAACGGGTCAGGACAAACGAACCGGACCATACCAGAACCCCGGACAGCCCCCAGGCCAGACCGCGTATGGTGTCGGAAGTCGAGCTTGTCGGGGTGGTTTCGGTAATTGCCGTCATGGTCACTCACTACAGGATGAAGAAAGAGTGCAGACTATTGCACCCTTGGCTTGGGCGAGTGCCACGGATAAGCAAGATATGAGATATTAGAGTTTCTTATGCCGCCCGGCTTCTGGCATCCACTGCCATATCGCAGAACCGTTCGACCAGATGCCTGACCGGACTGTCGGCCCGAAAAACAATATAGACGGTACGAAAAGTTGGAGGATCGAGGCGGCGCGCCCGCAATCCATTCAAATCGGCGCCCGGCAGACTGATTTCGGACAGAAGCGTCGTGCCGATGCCATGCCGCACCATTTCCAGCACGGTGGCGACGTCGCGAGTGCGCACCTGCTCGCTGCGCGTTTCGCCGTCGCTATGAATGATCCGGTCGATAATCATTTCGCAGCCTGCTGCCGCGATCAACTGGCGATCCCGCAAGTCCTCGGCAGTGATTATGTCATTGCGCATGAAGGGGTCGTCACGCCGTCCCACCACGACAAGTTCTTCCCGGCCGACTTCCCGCGCTTCCAGCTCCGGCGTCGGCAGCGATGTAATGCCGAGATCAGCAATACCGTCCCGCACCCACACACTCACATCGTCGTGCCCGCCCTCGAAAGCGCTGAACTCGATGCCGGGATAAAGCCGCTGAAACGACTTTCGCAGGCCGGGCACAACATATTCAAGCTGGCTTGGAATTGCCGCGACGCGCAGTCGTTCGGGCGCGCCGGAAGCACTGCATCGTGCCTGTAGTTCTATCCGCTCGACCGCCGCAAGGACCGCCCTGGCATCAGCAAGGATCGATTGCCCGAATGCCGTCAGCGCAGCTCCATCGCGCTTTCGCGCCAGTACATCGACCCCGAGGATTTTTTCCAGTGTCGCGATCGCCTGACTGGCGCCCGATTGCGTGAGCCGCAAGCGCCGCGCGGCAGCACCCACACTGCCGGTTTCCGCGACAGCTTCAAGCAGACGTAACTGGACCAGACTGATCTTCATCGTTTCGGTTCCGGCTTATTCTTTCATCAAGGCATCGCCCCAGTCAGCGCGACGCGCCCAACGGAACAGATCCCCGTCACGCTTGGTCAGGAGACGTTCTTCCGCCCTGCCGTCGTCGTTGCAGAGTTTAACCGAAACTTTGCCGCCGCCAACCCGCGCCGGCGCGATAACACGTGCTTCCACATCATCGACCGTCTCGCGCACCGCAGCAAGATAGATGAACTTCTCATCCTCCCACGGCACTTCCGCTTCCTTGGTCAGACGATGAATGCGCGAGCGCGCAACGCGGCGCGAAAAATGGCACCAGTCGGGCGCGACCAACGGGCAATCGAGCTGGTGCGGACAGGGTGCCGCAATGATTGCGCCTGCGGCAACAAGCGCCCTGCGTGCATCGAGAATACGCTGCCAGCCTGCCGGTGTTCCGGGTTCCACGATCACCAGCATCTGCCGGGCCGACGCCCACAGACGCTCAATCAGTGCCTGCCGCTTTTCAGGAGCAAGCTCGTCAAGCACATAGGCAATGGTCACGAGATCGGCTTGCGGAAAATCCAGTTTCTCCTGAACCACATCCCCTGCCCGCCAGTCGAGGTCAGGCATTCCGCTATTTTGCGAAAGATCGTTGCCCACGGCTCTGATCGCAGGGCTTGCCTCGATCATGGTTGCGGATTGAAGCGTGGGCCAGCACTGTTTTGCCGCCCAAAGGGCGGTTCCCGGCCCTGCCCCAACATCGAGCATGGATTGCGGCGCAAAATCGGTACAGACCTCGGCGGCACTGTCCATGCTGGCGCGAACCGCCGCATAGGTCGCAGGCAGGCGCGCCGCCAGATAGGCCTTCGCGGCAAGATCATCGGAAATATGCATGCGGCCGTCCCGCGTCTCGGCGCGGTAACGGCGTGAAAGCATTTCGGATGCGCGCTTGAGGTCGGCCAAGGCCACGCCCTCGAGCGCGGCATCCACCGCCTGCCGCAAGGATGCTGGCAGTTCCATGGCCGATCAGCGCTCCAAAACCTGTTTCACGTCCACCAGATTCGAACGGACACGCAGAATGTAGAAGCCCATCGTGGTCAGATGCGACGGCGTGAACCAAGCATCAGGACTACCATTGGACACGATGAAAGGCTGCATGTCGAGCGCGGCACGCATCTGCTTTTCCATCTCGTCCCACACACCATCGAGGTGCTTTTCAGCCAGAACACCGCGGAAATCCGAATGCGCCGCACGCAGCAGGCCATAATAGGCATAAAGCTGACCATAGGCGAACCAGAAACGGTCATCCGCCCGCGTGTCGAACCAGCCGGCGTGGTAATTCTCCGCACGGTCCTTGAGGATGGCCGAGGTGGAACCGAGGTCGCTGGCGATACGATCGACAAACTGGATCAGATTATCGGCGCGGGCATCGAAGGTCGCCTGGCAGTTTTCAAGCCGTCCGTTGAAGGCGCGCAGATCCTTGATCGCCGAACGATAATAGGTCGGCGTCGGCGTCTTCGGGCCGAACGGACTCAGGCCGAAATACCAGGCATCTTCCGTGAACTGAAGATTGCCACGTGCCTTTTGCAGATCGCCATCGATCTGCGATGTGCCTCTGAGACGACCGATATTGTCCACGAGTTCAATCGCGGTGCGGCGCACGGCTGCATTGATGCCGCGCTGGAACGAAGCTTTGTTGTCGAGGAAGGGCGTGCGATCCCAATCCAGCCCGAAAAAGCCGAGCTTGTAGAGCAGCATGGAAGAAATCCACGCATTCTGGTTGACATTGAAATCGGTGAGATCGGCGGCGACTTCGGCAATGGCCGAGCGGGAACATTTGCGCGCCGACGACGGCAATTGCGCCGTCTGAACCGGTTGATTCGCCGTTGCGGCATCGCCGTTCTGTCCGGTTTCAGGCGTGGCGGCTGGCTGTTGCGCTGGCAGAGCCTCCGCCTTCACCTCTTCGCTTTTTACCTCTTCACCGGGCGTGGTCGCGTTCTGATAGCTGTACTTGGCGGGATAATCCGGGTCGAAATTCGTCCATACCTGAGTCTGCCAGATGAAATAGACGTAAAGACCGCCCAAGCCGATCACGACAACCGCAACGGCCACTTTCCACAAAATTCCAAGCTGCAGGAAAAGTCGCCATAATCCGCCAAGCGGAATGGCTATCAGACGAGCGAGTGCCGCGATGAAACGGCCCAGGAAGGAAAAAACGCCCTTTACTGCATTCCACACTGTAACAAATCCTTCCCTTTGCCCGAAACTCCGGGCTTTCCACCGCTTCTGCGTCGTCCACGGAACTATGCATCGCATGTCCCGTTCGCAAGCAGCCAAGCCTGAAAAAGCTTCAGGTTCTCAAATAGAGTGTGCTCATCTTTTCGACAACCTAGAACGGTCATCCAACTGATTTTATCCGTCATTTTCCGCTGACAGGGTTGAATCCCGGGGGCCGATCCGTAACATGGCGCCAACCCGCTTCGGCCAAATGCGTGGCAATCCTGCCCGTTTCCCCTTGGCCGACGGTTCCGGAAAATGATGAGCGACAGCGGTTTCTAGTCAGGTGCGAAACGGTTTTCCGCCGGAAACTGCGGCCAACGTCGCAATCAAGAACATTTTCGCCGCTATGGTACTTGAATGGCGAAATCTTTGGTGTTTGCTAAAGCTGGAACCGGAAAAACAATCAATCCGTCAAAACGGCCCGGTAAATGGAGAGAACAATGAAGTCCGTATCGACCTATATGCTTACGCTTGCCTTGGGTGGGCTTGCCACGGGAACGGCAATGCTAAGCGCGCCTGCAACCGGTTTCGCCGCCGAACCCGCAAGCTGCTCGACCGTCCGCTTCTCGGATGTCGGCTGGACCGATATCACCTCGACAACGGCGGTGGCGACAGAAATCCTGAAAGGTCTCGGCTACAAGACCGACATCAAGGTTCTCTCCGTTCCGGTGACCTATGCATCACTGAGCAAAAAAGACATCGACGTCTTCCTCGGCTACTGGAACCCGTCCATGACCGCCGACCTCCAGCCCTATCTGGACAACAAGACCGTCGAGACGCTGCGCACCAATCTGACCGGCGCGAAATACACGCTCGCCGTGCCGAAATATGCCTATGATGAAGGCCTCAAGGACTTCAAGGATATCGCCACGTTCAAGGACAAGCTCGGCGGCAAGATCTACGGCATCGAGCCGGGCAATGACGGCAACCGCCTGATCCTCGACATGATCAACAAGGATGCCTTCGGCCTCAAGTCGTTCGAGCTGGCGGAATCGTCCGAACAGGGCATGCTGGCGCAGGTTGCGCGCAGCATCAAGAGCAAGGAACCGGTTGTGTTTCTGGCATGGGAGCCGCATCCCATGAACAAGCGTTTCGAGATCGCGTACCTCACCGGCGGCGACGATTTCTTCGGTCCCAATCTCGGTGGCGCCAAGGTCGAAACCAATGTTCGCACCGGCTACACGCAGGAATGCCCGAATGTCGGCAAGTTCCTCACCAATCTGGAATTCAAGCTCGACATCGAAAACGACATCATGGGCAAGATTCTCGATGATGGCGAAGAACCCTCGAAGGCTGCAACCAGCTGGCTGAAAGCCAATCCAGGCGCACTCGACCAGTGGCTCGCCGGTGTAACGACCGTTGATGGCAAGGAAGGCCTGCCAGCCGTCAAGGCGGCACTCGGCCTCTAATCATCGACACTATGGGCCGTGGCAAACCACGGCTCCGCAATCTGTGGATACCCCCGCACCCTATCTCATTGTTTTTAAGCATTACCCGACGCAAAAACCGCATCGCACTTTGCCGGAAATGCTCTAGCACGCAGCAGGAGACTTGATCGTTGAACTGGCTGACGGACTATAAGATCCCTGTCGGACCGACCGCCAAATCCGTGGTGGACTGGCTGACGGACAATATGGGCGGCTTTTTCGATACACTCGCCGCCGTCATGCAGAGCCTCATTGACGGGCTGCTATTTCTTCTAAAACTCCCGCATCCTCTGCTTCTGATCGCCATCTTCGCTATTATTGCGTGGTTGATCCAACGCCGTATCTCGGTGGTCCTACTGACTGTGGTCGGCTTCCTGTTTATTATCAATCAAGGCTATTGGGATCGTACACTTGAAACTCTGACCCTCGTTCTGTCAGCCTGCTTTCTCTGTATGGCAATCGGCGTACCACTCGGCATTGTCGCTGCCCATCGTCCAGCACTTTACGCCGCAATGCGCCCTGTTCTCGATCTGATGCAGACCCTGCCGACGTTCGTATACCTAATCCCGGCCATCGTCTTCTTCGGCATCGGCATGGTGCCTGGTCTGATTGCAACCGCGATCTTCGTTCTGCCAGCACCGGTGCGTCTGACCCACCTCGGCATATCCTCCACACCATCATCGCTGATCGAAGCGGGTGAAGCGTTCGGTGCGTCACGATCGCAGCTGCTTTGGAAAGTCGAACTGCCTTATGCCATGCCGCAAATCCTCGCTGGACTGACCCAGACGATCATGCTGTCGCTTTCGATGGTGGTCATCGCAGCTCTTGTCGGCGCTGACGGCCTTGGCGTGCCGGTCGTTCGGGCGCTTAATTCGGTCAACACCGCCCTTGGCTTCGAGGCCGGACTTGTCATTGTCGTGGTCGCCATCGTGCTCGACCGTACCTTCCGCGCCGGACGCGAGAAATAGGAGCAAACGGATGACCATCATCGCACTCGAAGACGTCTGCATCATTTTCGGCAGCAATGTCGATGAAGCGCTTGCTCTTGCAGATCGCGGCGCCACCCGCTCGCAGATTCAGGCTGAAACCAATCTCGTACTGGGCGTACATAATTGCACGCTCAACATCGAGGAAGGCGAAATCCTCGTTCTGATGGGTTTGTCAGGCTCTGGAAAATCCACACTTCTTCGTGCAATCAATCGGCTTAACCCGATTTCGCGCGGGCGTGTTCTGGTTCGGGAGGGCGAGCACGTCATCGATGTCGGCAAGGCTGACCGCGGAACCCTTCGTCATTTGCGCACCGAACTTGTCTCGATGGTATTTCAGCAGTTCGGCCTCCTGCCATGGCGCACCGTCGAAGAAAATGTCGCCTTCGGACTGGAGATTTCCGGCATGAGCAAGGATGAGCGCCTTGCCAAGGCCCGTGAACAGCTTGAACTTGTCGGCCTGCAGGATTGGGCCAAGCGGAAGGTCGGAGAACTTTCCGGCGGCATGCAACAGCGTGTCGGCCTTGCCCGTGCTTTTGCAACCGGCGCGCCGATCCTGCTGATGGACGAGCCGTTTTCGGCGCTTGACCCACTGATCCGCACCCGTTTGCAGGACGAATTGCTGGCCTTCCAATCCCGCCTGAAGAAAACCATTGTATTCGTCAGCCACGATCTCGATGAAGCCATGAAGATCGGCAATCGTATCGCCATCATGGAAGGCGGGCGTATCGTTCAATGTGGCACACCGCAAGAGATTCTCCTGCAGCCAGCCGACGAATATGTTGCCGACTTCGTCGCCCATATGAACCCGCTCGGCGTGCTGCGGGCCGGCGACATCATGGTGCCTTTCGATCGCAACGCAGCGCCGCGTCCTTTTGCGGCAACCGCCCGGCGCGAAACACTGGTGCGAGAACTGATGAATGCCGTGGCAGACAGCAGCGGCGATGTTGGTATCATTGAAAACGGTTCCATCATCGGCAAGGTTGCAGCAGATGACATCGTGCGCGCGCTTGCCTGGCATCAGCAACGTGGAACCTCCACCTAAACAAAAAACCATAAAGTATAGCTTATTACCCAAAAAAACTGACAAGATCACACTAACAAAAGAAATAATCAGATAAAAATAGCAATACAGATAAATTGAGCAATCAAAATAAGTTGACCTATACTTCATAAGAGAATGGATCGAAATATTTCGGCTACACAAATAAAAACCGCACATGAGAATGTGCGGTTTTTATGTTTTCATTCTGCGTATAGATAGAGATCAGCTATGAGCCGCCTGTCTTGCAGCAGCACGCGCTTCCACGCGGGCGCGAATAGCATCGACATCCGCACGCGGCGTCGCGGCAAAGAGCTTCTTCGTATAGTCGTGCTGCGGATTGTTGAAAACGTCGTCTCGCGCCCCGTATTCAACCACTTCACCAAAATACATCACCATCACCTCATCGGCGATATAGCGCACCACCGAAAGGTCGTGGCTGATGAAGACATAGGTGAGACCGAACTCTTCCTGCAGGTCGGACAACAGGTTCAAAACCTGCGCCTGCACGGAAAGATCGAGTGCAGAAACCGGTTCATCGAGAATGAGCAACTTCGGATTGAGCATCAGCGCCCGCGCGATGGCGATACGCTGGCGCTGACCGCCAGAGAACATATGCGGATAGCGGTTGAAGTGCTCGCGACCGAGGCCGACCTTCAACAGCATCTGCATGGCCTTGGCGCGCCGTTCTTCTGCCGACATATTGGTATTCAGCAGCAGGGGTTCGGCAAGAACGTCACCGATTTTCTGGCGCGGATTGAGCGAACCATATGGATTCTGGAACACGATCTGCACCTTCTGGCGCATTTCGGGTGTCAGGCCATCGCGAGCGATATCCACATCCTTCCCGCCGATCTTGAGTTCGCCGGAGGTCTGCGGATCGATCATGGTGAGAATGCGTGCCAGTGTGGACTTGCCGCAGCCCGATTCACCGACGATCGCCAGCGTCTTACCCTTTTCGAGCTTGAAGCTGACGCCCTTGACGGCATGAACCACTTTCGCCTTGCCGAACAGGCCGCCGCCGACATGATAATCGCGCTTGATGTCGCGCGCCTCGAGAACGATCTCGCTCATCGCGCTTCTCCCGCACCATTATTTTCAAAGACGAAATCGGAAACCGTCGGCAGACGATCACCTGTGGCATTTTCCGGCAGGGCCGACAACAGCGCACGGGTATAGGGATGCTTGGGCGCTGAAAACAGCGACAGCACGTCGGCATCCTCCATCTTGTGACCTTTATACTGCACGATAACCCGATCCGCCGTTTCAGCCACCACGCCCATGTCATGGGTAATCATGATGAGGCCCATCCCGTGCTCCACCTGAAGCTGCATCAGGAGATCAAGGATCTGCTTCTGGATCGTCACATCGAGAGCAGTGGTTGGTTCGTCGGCAATGAGGAGCTTCGGGTTGCAAGCAATCGCAATTGCGATCATGACGCGCTGGCACTGTCCTCCCGACATCTGGTGCGGGAAGCTTTTCAGGCGCTCCGCGGCATCGCGAATGCCGACGAGTTCCAAAAGCTCGATAGCGCGGGCACGGCTCGCCGAGCCGTTCATCCCCATATGCTGCTTCAGCACTTCTTCAAGCTGATAGCCAACCGTGAAACACGGATTGAGGCTCGCAACCGGCTCCTGAAAGATCATTGAAATGTCGCGACCAATGATTTGGCGGCGTTCCGAACTCGAAAGCGTGCGCAAATCCTTGCCGTCGAACGACATAGTATCTGCCGTCACGGTCGCGGTCTTGGGCAAAAGGCCCATCACTGCGAGCATGCCGACCGACTTGCCCGACCCGGACTCGCCGACAATGGCCAGAACTTCGCCCTTGTCGACCGTGATATCGATGCCGTCGACCGCCTTGAAAGGACCGGTCGAGGTATCGAACGAAACCGTAAGGTTCTTGATTTCAAGCAAAGCCATCGATCAGCTCCTCTTGAGTTTCGGGTCGAGCGCATCGCGCAGACCGTCGCCGATCAGATTGATGGCGAGAACAGTGATCAGGATTGCCAGACCCGGGAAGGTCACAATCCACCAGGCGCTGGTGATGAACTCGCGTGCCGATGCCAGCATCGTGCCCCATTCCGGCGTTGGCGGCTGTGCACCCATGCCAAGGAAGCCCAGCGCCGCCACATCGAGGATGGCGTTGGAAAACGACATCGTCGCCTGCACCACGAGGGGCGCAAGACAGTTCGGCAAAATGGTCTTGAACATCAGGCGCAGCCTGCTTGCACCGGCAAGCTTGGCCGCCGTCACATATTCCCGTTCCTTTTCCGCCATGACGGCGGCGCGGGTGAGGCGCGAAAAGTGCGGCAGCAGAACCAGCGTGATCGCTAGCACGGCATTGATGAGGCCGGGTCCCAGAATAGCCACCAGAACCAGCGCCAGCAGCAGCGACGGGAATGCCAGAATCACATCCATGATGCGCATGAAGACCGTATCGACACCGCCACCGAAATAGCCGGTGATAAGGCCGATGGTGATGCCGAGGCACATCGAAATGATAACGATGACGAAGCCGACCAGCAGCGAATATTGCGCGCCGTAGATCAGGCGGGACAGAATATCACGACCGACCTCATCCGTTCCAAGCAGGAACTGGGTCGAACCACCTTCCTGCCAGAATGGCGGCAGCTTGATGTAATCGCGGAACTGATCGACAGGACTATGCGGCGCAATGACCGGCGCCAGAATGGCCACGAGAATGACCGCCATAAAGACGTAGAGGCCGATAACCGCGCCACGATTGACGCTGAAATAGAACCAGAAATCCTTCAGCGCGCGCATCTTGCCGATGTCGTTTGCGGCTTCCGGCTGAATAGCTGAGTGTGTCATTATACCCTCACTTATGCCGGATACGCGGATTGATCAGGCCGTAGAGCAGATCGACCACCAGATTGACCACCATGATAATGGCGGCAATCAAAAGCAGACCACTCTGCACGACTGGATAGTCGCGGCGGAAAATGGAATCGAGCATCCATTTACCGATGCCAGGCCAGGAGAAGATGGTCTCCGTCAGGATCGCACCGGCCATCAGCACGCCGACCTGCAAGCCGATTGTCGTGATGACGGGGATCATGGCGTTGCGCAGCGCGTGAATGCCCACGACGCGTCGCGTCGGCAGACCCTTGGCGCGAGCGGTGCGCACATAGTCCTCACCCAACACTTCCAGCATCGCAGAGCGCGTCTGGCGCGCAATGACCGCGAGCGGAATCGTTGCCAGCACGATGGTCGGCAGGATGAGATGCGAGACCGCCGAAAGGAACGCGCCCTTCTGGTCCGACATCAGGCTGTCGATCAGCATGAAGCCCGTCACCGACGGGAAGAAATAGAGGAGCGAAATGCGGCCCGAAACCGGCGTCCACTGCAAAATGCCTGAAAAGAAGATGATGAGCAGCAACGCCCACCAGAAAATCGGCATCGAGTAGCCGACCAGCGAAATGCCCATAAGGCCCTGATCGAACCAGGAACCGCGCTTGACAGCAGCGATGACGCCTGCGGGAATACCGAGGAAAATGGCCAGAATGATCGCGCAGATCGACAGCTCTACCGTAGCTGGAAACAGCGTGAAAAATTCAACGAGAACGGGCTTCTTGGTCACCAGAGACTGACCGAAATCGCCGTGCAGCAAGTTCCAGACATAATCCAGATATTGCTGCCAGATGGGACGGTCAAAGCCGAGCTGCGCCATCAGTTCAGCATGGCGTTCCGGGCTGACGCCGCGCTCGCCTGCCATCAGCAGGACGGGATCGCCGGGCAGGACCCGGACGAAAGCGAAAGCAACGATCGTGATGCCAATGAAGGTCGGCACCAGATAGAGGAGTTTGTTTAATATAAAACGAAACATACAAAAACTCCGACCGGGTGCAGAGGAACCCTCCACACCCGGCCGCTGGTGTTGTCAGATTTTACTCGGAAATATCGACTTCTTCGAAGCGATAATCACCGAGCGGGCTCTGCTTGAAGCCGGTGACCTTGGCCGACATCGGCACAAAGACCGTCGAGTGAGCAATCGTGTCCCAAGGAGCCTGCTCCTTGAAGACCGCCTGTGCTTCTTCGTAAAGCTTGGTGCGCTCTTCCTGGCTAGTCGAGACCTTGGCTTTCTGGATCAGGTCTTCGAACGGCTTGTAGCACCACTGAGCGCGGTTGTTGTTGCCAACGCCAGCGCAGCCGAGGAGCGTCCCAAGGAAGTTGTCCGGATCGCCATTGTCGCCGGTCCATCCCATGATCGCAGCGCCGTCACGATCCTTTTCGGACGACTTCTTGAGATATTCCCCCCATTCCATCGAGACGATGTCGGCCTTGACGCCAACCTTCGCCAAATCGGCCTGCATGAGTTCGGCTGTGCGGCGCGCATTCGGCATATACGGGCGGCTGACGGGCATGGCCCAGATCTTCATCGAAAGATCTTTCACGCCGGCAGCTTCAAGCGCCTTCTTGGCAGCTTCAGGGTCGTACTTGTCGTCAACGACCTTGTCGTTATAGCTCCACATCGTCGGCGGAATCGGGTTCTTGGCAACTTGGCCCTGACCCTGGAACACGGCATCAATGATGGCCTGCTTGTTGATGGCCTGATTGAGCGCCTTGCGCACTTCCGGCTTATCGAACGGCGCCTTCAGCGTATTATAGGCAAGATATGCCACGTTAAGGCCGGCCTGTTCGTCAACCTTGAGGTTGGAATCAGCCTGAAGGTCCTTGATATCCGCCGGAGCCGGATAGGACATCAGCTGGCATTCGCCCGCCTTGAGCTTCTGCGCGCGAACGGCAGGATCGGTCGTGATCGCGAAGACCAGATCGTCGATCTTCGGGCGCCCGCCCCAATAATCGTCATTTGCCTTGAAGCGGACGACGGCATCCTTCTGATAGGCGATGAACTGGAACGGGCCGGTACCGACCGGGAACTGGTTGAGATCGTCCTTCTTGCCGTCGGCAGCAAGCTTGTCCGTATATTCCTTCGAGATAATCGAAGCGAAAGGCATCGAGATATTGGCGAGGAAAGGCGCTTCCGGACGGTTCAGCACAAACTTGACGGTATAATCATCAACCTTGACGATGTCCTTGATGAGCGCGCCCATCTCCATGCTGTCAAAATATTCATAGGTGATGCCAGCGGTGTACTGGTGCCAAGGATTATCCTTGTTGCGCATGCGATCGAAAGAGAAGATCACATCGTCCGCGTTGAAATCACGGGTCGGCGTGAAATGGTCGCTCGAATGGAACTTGACGCCCTTGCGCAGATGGAAGGTGTATTCCAGGCCATCGTCGCTGACATCCCAGCTTTCCGCTAGACCCGGCACAACTTTCGTCGTTCCGTTTTCAAATTCGGCAAGGCGATTGTAGACTGGATGGGCCGAGGCATCAAACGTATCGCCACCTGTATAGGCAGCCGGATCGAAGCCTTCAGGCGAAGCAGGTGAGCAATAGACGAAGGTCTTTGCCGATGCAGCACCGCTCATCAGAGCCACCAGCGCGGTTGCTGCCAGAAGTTTTTGATAGAATTTCATTATTGTCCGCCTCCACGGAAAAGCATGCCGCGCGCACCCCATTGCCCGCAGCTTGCGCTTATCGAAACGTGTGGATCGCCACTTTGCAAGCGCAATTTTTAGAACCAGTTCATATTCTCAACCGATTATGGCCGCATTTGTTAGATTTTTATTCTACCAATAAGCGCAATTTCGGAAAATTGCGCTAAAGCTCTTTGATTTATAATATTATTCGCACAAAGCTTGCATTGGATGATGCGCTTTTTGCATCACCCGACTCAGTCACGCTATCGATACACCCCTGTCAATCTCAAATTGCCCGCCTTTCCAATCAACAGCCGTCATCACAAACTGAATTTTCTGGCTCTTTGGAAGCAGACACACTATTAAGTGGACATTGGAAGTCATATTTGAGCTCAACAGACATGCCCGAAATCAACCCAATTCGTCCGACCACACCGGAAGCCATTCAACTGGCCAAGAACCTGCTGAGAACATCGCGTTATGGCGCCATTGCCGTTTTCGATGCAGCCACGGGTCGGCCGCTTGCTAGCCGTGTTGCAGTTGCGACCGATACGAACGGTACACCTCTTATCCTCGTTTCCGGACTGGCGGCACACACTACGGGTCTGCTGGCCAATCCCGCCTGCTCGCTTCTGCTCGGTGAAGTCGGTAAAGGCGACCCCCTCGCCCACCCGCGTGTCACACTGCATTGCAAGGCGCAGAAAGTCGAAAGAACTACACCGGATTATACGCGCATTCGTCGGCGCTATCTTAACCACAACCCGAAAGGGGCACTCTATGCGGACCTGGGAGATTTTGTCTTCTTCCGCCTGGAACTGGAAAGCGCCAGCTTGAACGGTGGCTTCGGCAAGGCGTTCAACCTGACGCAGGATAATCTGCTTTGTCCAGCTTCGCCGAGCGCGGCTATCGCCGAATACGAACAAAGCGCAATTGAAGATTTGAATAAACACCACGCACTGGCTGTTACACAAATCGCTCAGCAGCTTTTGAAGGCGGATGCCATTAAAGATCAATACAAAGTAATAGGATTGGACCCAGACGGTGCTGATATCGCCAGTGGCGATCTCGTTCTGCGCTACACTTTTCCATCGAGTCCTGCTTCCGGAGGGGAAGCTGTTACAGCACTAACCGAGCGGTAGAATAAAGCCCCTGAAACAAAACCACCTTTTTTTGGGACGAAATTGCACATTTTAACTCTGGATGGAATATAAGCAAGGGCTTTTCAAATTCGACTTATAGTATTAGTTTCAATATGCATGCTTATTCAACTTCGCATGTATATTTCAACTTTGTCCAGTCTTACGGGGGTATGACGGCAAATGAGCAACGAAAATACTTTCTTTGATTTAATTGAAAACGTAGATCAGGCTGCCGATTTTCTATCGGCACTTGCCAACAATAAGAGATTACTAATTTTATGTAAGTTGCTTCACAATGAAATGTCGGTAGGTGCACTTGCCAAGGCGATTGATCTTAGCCAATCGGCCTTGTCACAGCATCTGGCAAAACTACGAGCTCTCGACCTCGTTTCAACGCGTCGCGACGCGCAGACCATTTATTATATGGTCTCTTCGCCGCATATCGAGTTGATGTTGTCGACGCTCTCGAGTCTCTATATGAGTCCAACGTCGCGCAGACATAATATGGCGGCAGTCGCTCACGCATAACAATAGGAGGTCACAGCCGTGCGATGAACGAAATTTCTCATTCGCACGGCTGCGTCCAGCGGATCGACGATCCGAACGATGGTCGTTTGTCTCCATATCGCGATATTCGCGAAAAGGATCTCGTAGGGCGTCAGCAGAGATTTATCGCTGAAGGCAAAGTTGTTCTGAACGTACTGTTTTCGTCTTCAGCACGCTTCGAGACAGAATCCCTGCTCGTTCTGGAGAACCGTCTCGCGGGTCTCAGTGAACAACTCAGCCAATTGCCGTCAGACGTACCTGTTTATTCTGTCCCGCAAACTATCATGGATGCGGTCGCGGGATTTCATGTTCATCGCGGTATTCTTGCAGTGGGCCGTCGCAAGACGCAACCGGATCTGCCGGCAATGCTTGGTGACCTGCCCGCCAAGTCACTAGCCGTCGTTTTGTGCGGTATTTCGAACCACGACAATATCGGCTCAATCTTTCGCAATGCTGCCGCCTTTGAGGCCGATTGCGTACTTATGGACGAAACTTGTTGCGACCCGCTTTATCGCAAGGCCATTCGCGTATCGGTCGGCGCGGCTCTCATGGTCCCCTACTTCCACGGCGGAAATATAGATCAAATTATCGCTGCGCTGGGTGATGCCGGGTTCAATTTACTGGCGCTCAGCCCGTCATCTTCGCTCAGCATCTATGATGCGACCAAGCATGACCGCCACGCGCTCCTGCTCGGCACAGAAGGTGAAGGACTGCCGCCTCGCCTCCTTCATAAACTGCAAACTGCCAGGATTCCGATGTCAGACGCCTTTGACAGCCTGAATGTAGCAACCGCATCCGGCATCGCCTTGTCGCGCTTCAGCAAGTTTCAGTAGACTTCTCGTTTCCCTGATGATGATAACGCCGCCACTATCAATCGACCGTCGATGGCTGCCAATCCTGCTGCAATCATCGCCATGCCGATCAGGTGCTTGGTTTGCAAAGTCTCGCCAAGAAAAAGCGCTCCAAGCAGGATAGCACTGACCGGAATGAGAAACGTTACCAACATGAGATTGACCGCACCCGCCGTCGATAGAATGCGGAAAAAGAGAACGTAAGCGAGTGCTGTCGAAAGCAGCGCTATACCAGCCAGCGCTCCCCAGGCTGCAGCGCTCGGAGCAGCCAGCGTCCAGGGATGATCCACCAGCAGGGCTAGCGGGATCAGCATGATCGTTGTTGCCGTTACCTGGCCCGTGGCCGTTATCAGCGGCGCGACTCCCATCGCTTTGAAGCGACGCCCAAAAATACCTGCCAACGAATAGGAGAATGCAGCGCAGAGAATCGCAAGCTGCGGCCACAGGTTGCCTCTCATTCCGCCGATGGCATCGGGTCCGATCATGATCGCCACCCCGAGAAAGCCGATCAAAACACCGGCAATCTTGTTCCGGGTAATCTTTTCGTCCGCCGTCAGAAAATGCGCGACAATAACACCGAAGAGCGGTGTCGTGGCATTGAGAATGGAAGCCAATCCACTGGCGATCTGAGTCTGGCCCCAGACGATTAGACAGAACGGCAGCAGATTGTTAAGAAAACCCATGCTGAAAAATGCCAACCATATGCGGTAATCTTTCGGTAACGATAGGCCCATCATCCGAATTAACACTACCAAAGCGAGCGCAGCCAGCCCAACCCGGAGCGTGACGATAGTAAAAGGTGGCAACTCCCGAACGGCAATACCGTTGAAGAAGAACGAACCACCCCAAAGAACGGAAAGAATAATGAGCATCGCCCATTCCTTCCATCCCATCATCTTCTGCACCGTCATCTTTAAAACCTCTGAAGCCGAAGATTAAGTTCCGCTGATTATGAGTTTAGATGCAGCTCGTGCAATTGACTTCCCGTTTATCGCTTTCAAATTCCAGAGCCTATTCCCAAAAATATAAAACGGTTTTCGGGACAAGGTACGCGTAAAAATAAATAGATAGAGCAGCTCCAGCGAGCCAATGTAACTGGAAATGCCCCAACTGAGATACACCTTGCTGGCGCATATAAAAAAAGCGGATGCTCTCGCATCCGCCTCTCAGTCATTAATCAGAAAAACAGTCAAGCCGCAGAAGCACTGGCCGTGTTGGCAACAAGACGGCGCAGCATTTCTTCGGCTTGCGGTTCGCGTTCCGAGCGGCCAATAAAGCCGCCGCCAAAGACGCGGGCAGTGTTGCTCTCGTCGGAATAAAGCACGCAGGCCTGTCCCGGCGCGATACCACTTTCGCCATCGATCAACTCAACCCAGGTCTGGCCATCGGCATGGCGCAGCACGGCAGGGCGTGGCGGTCGAGTCGAGCGAACCTTGGCGAAAACTTCCATTCCGCTTTCCGGCAGATCACCGATCGGAGCATCGCCCAGCCAGTTGATATCACGCAGGAAGACCTTATGTGTTTCCAACGCCTCGCGCGGACCGACGATAACCCGCGCATTGGCGGCATCGAGATGCACGACATAAAGCGGTTCACCGGTGGCAACGCCAATGCCACGGCGCTGGCCGACGGTGTAATGCACAATGCCATCGTGGCGACCGAGTGTGCGACCGTCGATATGAACAATATCACCAGGGTTGGCCGCTTCCGGCTTGAGCTTGGAGATAATGTCGGAATATTTGCCCTGCGGCACGAAACAGATGTCCTGGCTGTCCTGTTTCTTGGCAACAGTCAGGCCCATTTCCTCGGCAATTTCACGCACCTGAGCTTTCGGCAGATGGCCGAGCGGAAAACGCAGATAATCGATCTGCTCTTGCGTGGTGGCAAACAGGAAATAACTCTGGTCGCGATCCGTATCGACCGGACGATAAAGCGCACGGTGCGCACCGTTGGCGCGACTGCGAATATAATGCCCCGTCGCCAGCGCGTCGGCACCGAGATCACGGGCAGTCTGCAGAAGATCGGCGAACTTTACCGTCTGATTGCACGAAACACATGGAATCGGCGTTTCACCGCTGACATAGGAATTCGCAAAAGGATCAATCACAGCTTCACGAAAGCGCGCTTCGTAATCGAGCACATAATGCGGGATACCGAGACTTTCCGAAACGCGGCGGGCATCTTCGATGTCCTGTCCCGCGCAGCAGGAACCGGCGCGATGAACAGCTGCGCCATGATCATAAAGCTGCAGCGTCACGCCGACGACATCGTAACCTTCACGTTTGAGAATCCCGGCCACAACAGATGAATCGACGCCGCCCGACATGGCGACGACAACGCGCGTGTCTTCCGGCTTTCCCGGCAGATCGAGGCTGTTCAGGCTCATGATTGATTCCAGCTTCCGGGCATGCGCCCTGCTTCTCAAAATTTAGGTTTCTGCGCCTTATATAGGCTAAAGTGCGGCAATTTGCCAAGGGTCCGGAAGCAATCAATGTCCAGGTCGCGACAAGTGGCACACACTTCCCCGTGAAGTTTCCGGTTTATCTGCGGTAAAAATGCCCGCAATAGGGCGAAAACGAATATTTTTACAAGTGTTACCAGAGCGTTACCAGCTGCTTAGGTAATTTTTAAAGCTGTCGCGTTAGTCTCACACTCGATTAGGTCCTTGAGTGTTGTGTAGAGAGTACAATGACCGATCTGGTAAGACCGCGTATAAAATATGTTATCGGTCCTGATGGCAGCCCGCTGACCATCGCGGACCTCCCCCCCGCCAATACAAGGCGCTGGGTCATCCGCCGTAAGGCTGAAGTCGTCGCCGCAGTGCGGGGTGGACTTCTGAGCCTTGAGGAGGCATGCCAGCGTTATACATTGACGGTGGAGGAATTTCTTTCCTGGCAATCCTCAATCGATGAGCATGGTCTCGCCGGCCTCAGGACCACCAGAATACAGCAGTATCGTCACTAAAACCCGTCTCTTCAAAACTGAGACAGGTTTCGGAAGAACGATAGCCAAGGTCAAGCGGAGTAAGACATTCCGTGATGAACCCTGAATCTGACAAATAGAAAACCGGCCCACGTGGCCGGTTTTTATTTGCACATTCTCTTCCTATGTTGTGAACTCAGGATATTGTTTTGTTCAGGAGGATGGCATGAGCGGGACTATCGAGATACGCAAGGAAGACAGCTCCGACGGCGGCCGTTATGCGGCTGTTCTCGACGGCAGCGAAGCCGAAATGACTTATACGAAACTCGGCCCCTCCCTGATCTCCATCGACCATACTTTCGTGCCGGATACCATGCGCGGCAAAGGCGTCGCGCAGGCGCTGGCCAAGAATGCCGTTCTGGATGCACGTCGAAGTGGATGGAAGATCATCCCGCGCTGCAGCTTCATGCACGCGCAGGCGATGCGTCATCCAGACTGGTCGGATGTTCTCAGCCAGGAATAGGCCGCTCAATGGAAGAATTATTGTAAGTCGCGAATGCGGCGCGCCAGGCTTTTTGACCGGGTAGACTTCTTTTTTCCTGCGTCAGATTTTTCTGCAGCCTCAAGAATTGAATGGATCGGGGATTCCGATCCTTCTTTCTCGACGGTCGCGGCCACCATGCGGGCGGCAAGTGCAACCATCTCTTCACGCAGTACCGCGTTTTCACGCTCAATTTCGGCCAGTTGGATGTTTTCGTTCACGCCAGCGCTTTTTCGGCTATAGCGCTCTATTTTTTCCTGCGCATCCGACAGATCCGATATCAACTTCTCGAGCTTCTGCTGCAGTTCGCCATTGCGCCGCTTTTCGCTTTTCAGCTCTGTCTGCGCCGAGGTCAACTGTGTTGAAACTTCGTTGTAGCGCGCTGCGGCTTCCTTGCGATCTCGACGCATTTCAGTCATCTCGTTTGTCAGACGGCTGTATTCCGTCTCGCTTCCACTTATCTCGATACGCAAAGTATCCGCAAGTCCCTCGAGCGCACTGTAGTGGCTTTGCATCCGCTCCAGTTCCGCCTGGAGGATTTCCGCCTTTTCCAGCGCGGTATCACGGGCTGTTTCGGCTTCCTTCGTAACGCGCTCATGTTCTGCCAGTTGCTTCTCGATATCAGCATGGCTCTCTTCGAGGAGCGGAATGCGTTTCAGCTCTTCATATTGTCGGGCGAGCGCGACTTTCTGTTCTGCGTTCTTCTGGCGTTCGAGCTTTAGCAATTGCTCCTGCCGGCTAACCGCAACGGCATATTCGGCGCGCAGCCCGTCACGGTCAGCACGGATCTCTGCCAAGGTTATCGGCAGTTCGGCTTGAACCTGACGGCGCGCCAGAAAGAAGGCACGTCGCCAGATGGATGGGCCAAGCAGAACCACGGCGAAAACCGTCACAAGAACGCCGAATATGAAAAAGAGAGCGGACTGGATCACGGTTTCAAACGGGCCCGGGCGGTTTCAGATAAGCATTTACTATTCATAGTGCGCAGTCGACCGTCTTTCCAGCCAGCTAAAACAATCACCAGCTGAAAAGACATTCATTCGCAACTAATCCTTAAAACGGATTCCAGGTCGGCGCAGCAGAAAGCTTCAGATAACCGATATTTATGCCTAATCTCGCGCCTACACCGGTGCGGATCGGCACTAGCATGATGTTCTCGCGTTTCAGAACGTTGAATCCGACACCCGCAATGACATAAGCAGAGCCTGCAACACCCGCATAACGGCCGTAAAGATTCTGAATGTCGTCGAGATTATAGACAAGCATCATCACACGGGACCCCTGCCCGCCGAAATCCCAGCCAAGCGAGGGGCCTTGCCAGAACGTCTTATGATCGCCCGCATTCTTGGTATAGAGCGTACCTTCGCCATAGGTCAGGCCGCCGATGAAAGCGCCAGAACCTTCTTCGCCAAGAATATAGCCGTTGGGCAAACCAAAACTCTGGAACGCCTTTTCGACCGCACTTGCGATACCGCCCGAAGTCGACCCGAAGAACCTGTGACCAGACTCGACGATTTCCTCGGCAGTGTATGTGTTCTGTGCTCTGGCCTGATTTGGCAAAGCGATGAAAGAAACAAACAGTGCCGCAAAAAACGCAACGAAGCACGCCGCATTGCGGAACCTGATTTGCGACAGGGATTGTATGGCCATGTAAAATTCCTTTTGGCTCTCCGCTCCTCTGTCTGACGGCCCTGTTAAAAGCCAGACCACGTCTCTTCCGGACATTTTGGTCGAATCGCGCCTATTTTAGACCCGAATTTATTGTCCAAACCTTTAAGCAGCGAAATTGGCTTTACGAAGGCATGCTATTTCCGATCTTTTTCACCCTTATGTGAGAGAATGCGGGGCCCCTACGGATCGAAAAGAGAGCTTTGTTGCGACGGTTCGATGGCGCGTGTATCCAGTTAAATCGATATTCTGGGCGATTCGCCCACCTTTTCCACGCAGCCAGCAAACTCTGACTTTGCGAGCTGTTTCATTAACCGATAACGATCCTGTTATCCGACGCGTTTGGATGACAGGGATCGATCCGCGTTCCGGAGAAAACGCCATGCCAATGCCCGTTACCCTTTCCGCGCTCGACCTCGGTGCGCTTCTGTGCAGCAGGATCTGTCATGACATCATTTCGCCGGTTGGTGCGATCAATAACGGCCTGGAACTGCTGGAAGAAGGCGGAGCAGATGAGGATGCGATGGCGCTCATCAAATCGAGCGCCCGCAACGCCTCGGCGCGTCTTCAGTTCGCCCGCATCGCTTTCGGCGCCGCAGGTTCGGCTGGCGTGCAGATCGATACTGGCGACGCGCAGAACGTTGCTACTGAATATTTCAAGAACGAAAAGCCGGAATTCACCTGGGAAGGCAACCGCGTCCTTCTGCCAAAGAACAAGGTCAAGCTGCTTCTGAACATGCTTCTGATCGGCAATGCTGCCATACCACGCGGCGGCTCGCTGGCCGTGCGTCTTGAAGGCGGAGATACCGAACCACGCTTCGTCATCACCGTGAAAGGCCGTATGCTGCGTGTTCCGCCGAAGTTTCTGGAGCTTCATTCGGGTGCTGCCCCGGAAGAGCCGATCGACGCCCATTCCGTCCAACCCTACTACACACTTCTTCTGGCCGAAGAAGCTGGCATGAAGATTTCCATCCACGCCACTGCAGAAGATATCGTATTTTCCGCTGAATAAGCCCTCTCGAGCGCGGGGCCGACCCGCGCTCATACTGGCAAACCGCAATAAAACCCTCTATCAGTCAGGCAATACATTGCCGGTCAGGATATTCGTCGAAGGCTTGGCTAGCACGCATTTGTGGAGGGGGACTGCATGGCGAATGAACCAACAACAGGTTAT
The DNA here is from genome assembly GCF_041929965.1 of Brucella oryzae. Lineage (NCBI taxonomy): Bacteria > Pseudomonadati > Pseudomonadota > Alphaproteobacteria > Hyphomicrobiales > Brucellaceae > Brucella > Brucella oryzae. Next base: position 113,579 of record NZ_JBHEEO010000013.1, read on the forward strand.
TGCCTGCTGGTTGACGACTCCTCTGTCATTCGCAAAGTTGCGCGCCGCATTCTTTCCGAAACCATTGCAGAATTTGTTGAGACCTCAACCGGTCGGGCAGCGCTCGAAGCCTGTTTTTCGTGCATGCCAGACGTCGTTCTGCTCGACTACGATCTTCCCGATATGACGGCACTGGAGGTCGTCACACAATTGCGCGCCATGCCGGGGGGCGATCAACCGCGTATCATCCTGTGTCTTTATGAACTCGACGTGACCCGCATCATGCGGGCGAAACGAGCAGGCGCCAATGGCTATATCCTGAAGCCGTTCGACCGCGCTTATCTCACCGAACAGTTTGCAAGCATATTGTCCGCCTGAAATCCAACGCGAACGGTCACCTCAAAAAGCAAAAGCTCCGCCGAAGCGGAGCTTTTTACATTTAAACTGGAAATGCTCTAGCCGATCAGGCGCTTTCGCGCATTTCTGCATCAGGCTCACGCAGCACATAACCGCGACCCCAAACTGTCTCGATGTAGCTCTGGCTACCGGAAACAGCATCAAGCTTCTTGCGCAGCTTGCAGATGAAGACATCGATGATCTTCAGTTCCGGTTCGTCCATGCCACCATAGAGATGGTTGAGGAACATTTCCTTGGTGAGCGTCGTACCTTTGCGAAGCGAAAGAAGCTCCAGCATCTGGTATTCCTTACCGGTCAGATGAACGCGCTGGCCTGAAACTTCGACCGTCTTCGCATCCAGATTGACTACCAGATCGCCCGTCGTGATGACCGACTGAGCATGCCCCTTCGAACGGCGCACAATCGCATGAATACGTGCGATCAGCTCGTCCTTGTGGAACGGCTTGGTCATGTAATCATCAGCGCCGAAGCCGAGGCCGCGAACCTTGTCCTCGATACCGGCCATGCCGGAAAGGATGAGGATCGGCGTCTTCACCTTGGACAGGCGCAAGGTGCGAAGAACTTCATAACCAGACATATCCGGCAGGTTCAGGTCCAGCAGGATGATGTCGTAATCGTAAAGCTTGCCGAGATCGATGCCTTCTTCGCCCAGATCGGTCGTGTAGACATTGAAACTCTCGGACTTGAGCATCAGCTCAATGCTCTGTGCGATAGCACTGTCGTCTTCAATCAAAAGGACGCGCATCTCTTATCCCCTTTCCGCAGCCGACCAGATGTCCCTCACGGCGGCACACGGAACTGTCGTTGCCTTTGCATGAAGGTGCCAGCAAATGGTTAACAAAATATGATTCTGCTTGGCAAGCATATTTCTGCCCTATTTAGAAAATTCTCTTACACGCCTGAATCATAAAGACATTCTCTTCCTCATGACTCTAAAGCATCGCTTTAAGAATCTCCGCTAAGTGATTCATCTGACTCTAGCTTTCGCCTGTTGCCGAAAAACCACACGGGGTTTACCGAGCCTTAAGTCCTAACGCGTATGATTAACTTCGCCGGTAAAGGAATGGTTACCAAACGAGCGAATTCTTAACTTTTTGTTTCGCTTGTTGAGCCATTTCGGATGAGCGGCTGCGATCATTTCCCCTTCAGGGGCCTGGATTCGCAAGGAGATTCGGGGATGAGCCGGGTGCGTTTTGCCCGTTCACACCTGTTAATAAAGTCGGGGGGAACGCCCCAACACATGAAAGCTGGTTGGTGTTCAAGGAGTATTGCGTATGAAGCCACGTGAAAGCCTAGTCAGGCTGAAACTGTTCCAGGTGAAGGAAAAACGCCGTCAATTGGGCCAGCTCGACCTGATGATCGGCGAGTTCGAACGGATGGCCGGAGAACTTGATGCCCAGATTCTATCGGAAGAGAAAAAAGCCGGCATCACTGACATCAATCATTTCGCTTATCCGACCTTCGCCAAGGCGGCACGCCAGCGGCGCGACAACCTCTTCGTATCGATTCGCGACCTGACGTCGCAAAAGGAAGCGGCCGAAGCAGAATTGTCGGCGGCGGAAACCGAGCTCTCGAAAGCCGAGGCGCTCGAGGAACGCGACGGTGGCAAGGCCCCACGGGAAGTGATCGAACGCCCCGTGAACCAGCGCCGCGCCATGATCGGCTGATCGAAGCGGTCATAGGGTAATTCAAGACGCTGCTTTTGTTAAAAAGCGGCGTCTCTCCGTTTGCTGCAAGCACCTCAATTTCCTCAGTATATTGATATTAAAAATCAATGTTTCTCGAATAAAATCGGATTTGCATAGCCCCCTCGCCAGATGTAGTGAGGAAGGGCAATGCAGAAATCCTCCCCCTCCGGGCCGAATTCGACCCCAAGCAAATTCAGCTTCAAGGACAGAGCCAGACCGATCCAGTGGTTCTTTCTGGTCGTATTTTCTGCCATTCTGATTTTTGCAGGGGAAGAGCTACAGCTGCCTGCCGCCATGCTTCTGGGCGCGATGCTCGGAGCGATCCTGATGGCTGCCGGCGAAAGCACGTTGCGGGTTCACCGCTGGCTGTCGCTTGGGGCACAGGGTGTCGTCGGGTGCCTCATCGCCCGCTCAATCACTGCTGAGTTTTTCACCAGCATGGGGCAACACTTGCCCGTCATCCTGCTGTCCGTCGGCTATGTGCTGTTTACCAGCACTTTTATCGGCTACCTGCTCGCGCGGTTTCGCATTCTGCCGGGAACAACTGCCGTGTGGGGATCTTCTCCAGGTGCTGCCACCGCAATGACGCTGATGGCCGAAGCCCATGGAGCGGATGCTCGTCTCGTCGCCTTCATGCAATATCTGCGTGTAGTGCTGGTCGCCACCGCGGCCTCGCTCGTCCTGCGCCTCAGCACAGGCGTGGAGACAGTTGCGCCTGTCGAGATTGTCTGGTTTCCGCCCATCGACTGGTCCACCCTCGGCCCGACATTGCTCCTGATCGTCGGCGGCTCACTCCTTGGAGAAATCCTCCGCGTTCCGACCGGCGCCATGCTTGTGCCGCTAATATTGGGCGCGTTGCTTCAGGACACCGGTTTCATAACTATCGATCTGCCACCATGGCTGCTTGCGGTCAGCTATCTGCTGATCGGCTGGCGCATCGGTCTCGGCTTCTCACGCGCCATCATCGCTCATGCTGCGCGGGCATTTCCAGCGGTACTTACGTCCACTCTGATCCTCATTACCGTTTGCGGACTGTTCGGCATGGCGCTGGGTCACGTGCTGGGCCTCGATCCGTTGACCGCCTATCTCGCCACCAGTCCCGGCGGCGCCGACACGGTTGCGATCATCGCGGCATCGAGCAATGTCGACCTGCCCTTCATCATTGCAATGCAGACGAGCCGTTTCTTCATCGTGCTTCTGGCAGGCCCGGCGATTGCCCGCTTTGTCGCCGCGCGCATCGACCGGCGCAAGAAGCCGTAAGAGCCTGATTGCCGGAACTGGCAAGGCCATGTTAGGCTTTCGCCATGACACAGGTTTGCACCCATCTCATGTTTCAGGGCAGTGCAGGCGCGGCTCTGGAAACCTATCGGTCGATCTTTCCCGACTTCCTGATCGAGTCGATCAAAACCTATGACGAAGCGAGCGGCAGCCCCGGCAAGGTGCAGATTGCACGCGTCACCTTCGCCGAACACCGGCTGATCGTGATCGACAGCCCGATTCCGCATCAGTTCGACTTCAATCCATCCGTATCGCTGTTTGTCGATTTTCACGATGAAGAAAGCCTGACCGGCGTTTTTGAAAAGCTTTCGGAAGGAGGCGAGACGCTGATGCCGCTCGACAATTACGGTTTCAGCAAGCTTTTCGCCTGGATCAAGGACAAATACGGCGTTTCCTGGCAGCTGAACTTGCAGACCTGACAAATAAAAACCCGGCTTTCGCCGGGTTCAGGCTGCTGACAAACCCCTGGCTATGCCTGGGGTTTTGTGATTCATTGGGATATGTTGAAGAAACCAGCCGCCGC
>NZ_JBHEEO010000014.1:0-105593 GCF_041929965.1 Brucella oryzae
TGCGGCGGCTGGTTTCTTCAACATATCCCAATGAATCACAAAACCCCCGGCATAGCCAGGGGTTTGTCAGCAGCCTGGGGCGGGCTAAAAGCCCGCCTTTCCTTTTATGCGTCGTACATCTCTTTACATTGCAATTCCGAGGCGACCGGCCAGATCCTGGATATACTGCCATGCAACGCGTCCCGAACGATTTCCGCGCGTCGTGGACCATTCCAGCGCTTCGGTATGCATTTTGGCAGGATCGTAAGCCAGCTTAAAATAGGCTGCATAGCCGTCGACCATAGCGAGGTAATCGTCCTGGCTGCATTTGTGGAAGCCGAGCCAGAGACCGAAACGGTCTGAAAGCGATACTTTTTCCTCTATCGCTTCCGAAGGATTGATTGCCGTTGAGCGCTCATTGTCGATCATGTCGCGTGGCATCAGATGGCGCCGGTTCGACGTCGCATAGAAGATCACATTGCCGGGGCGTCCTTCCACGCCGCCTTCAAGCGCGGCCTTGAGCGACTTGTATGACGTATCGTCATGATCGAAAGAAAGGTCGTCGCAAAACAGGATGAAGCGATAGTCCGTTTCCTTGATGAGATTCATCAATGTCGGAAGACTATCGATATCCTCGCGATGAATTTCGATCAGCTTGAGTGGAGTACGGTCAGGCATTTCTGCGTTCACGCTTGCCTGCGCAGCCTTGACGAGCGAGGATTTGCCCATGCCGCGCGCGCCCCAAAGCAGCACGTTGTTTGCCGGAAATCCTTTTGCAAAGCGCCGGGTATTGTCCACGAGCTGGTCACGTACCAAATCTACGCCACGGATCAGTGCGATATCCACGCGGTTCACATTGTTGACCGGATCAAGGGTCAGGCGCTCAGGCGCCCAGACAAAGCAGTCTGCGGCATCAAGATCGGGTGTTTTGGCTTCCGGCGGCGCGATGCGTTCCAGCGCGGCGATCAAGCGGTCCAGTTTCTGGCTGAGTATGTCTTCGGTCGTCATTTCATGCCCCTAGTGATAGACGAACGGCTTAACATGTCACAGCGGAAGCGAAAAGTGTGCGACCTTGGCGCAGGCGGGATCATCGCCGGTTGCATTTGGCGCGCTAACCATTGTAATGCCGTTAATAATTTGTCTTCGAGACTTCAGAGGAGTTCCTAATGTTCGTAACACCGGCTTTCGCTCAAGCATCCGGCGGCGCTGCTGGACCAGACATGCTCATGAGCATTCTGCCGTTCATCCTGATCTTCGTCATCATGTACTTCCTTATCATCCGTCCGCAGCGGACCCAGATGAAGAAGCGTCAGGAAATGCTTTCCCAGGTTCGCCGCGGCGACACGGTCGTCACCGGCGGCGGCATTGTCGGCAAGGTTCAGAAGGTTGTTGACGACAACGAACTTGAAGTCGAAATCGCTGAGGGCGTTCGCATTCGCGTTATGCGCAGCACGCTGATGGATGTTCGCGTCAAGGGCGAGCCCGTCGCCGACAACAAGAACAAGTAATTCTTTTTACGACACGCAGGCCCCGGTAAGATTTCCATAACCGGGGCCTGCGCATTATTCGGTAAGCGCTAACATATGATGCGCATACCACGACGCCGGAGAGCGGTTCGCAACAGGTGAACTCCGGCCTGCTCTATCCAAGCTGATACGGAATTGCTGCTCTATGCTCTATTTTTCACGCTGGAAATCTGCCCTGATATGGCTCGCGGTTCTCGTGAGTATCGTCATCGCATCCCCTAACTTTTTCTCGCGTGAGACGTTGGCAAAACTGCCAAATTTCCTGCCGAAGCAGCAGATTGCCCTTGGGCTCGATCTTTCGGGTGGCTCGCGTCTGGTCCTGCAAGTGCAAAACCTCGGGCGAGGGGACCTCGAGCGCACAGCCAATATTATGCGGCAGCGTCTGGAGGAGCTTGGTTATGGCAAACCTCTTGTGGAAGAAGAAAACCGCAATCAGATTCGGGTCGAAGTTCCCGGCGTCTATGACGCGCAGCTGCTGAAAGACATTCTCAGCGTTCGCGGCAATTTCTCTTTCCGTGCTGTCGATAGCACCATGTCGCCGGATGATGCCATTCGCGGTACGCCGCCGGCTGACAGTGAAATCATCTATTCCTATGACGATCCGCCTGTCGGCTATCTCGTCAAGAAGCAGCCGATCCTGACTGGCGCCAATGTGACCGACGCCAAGGCGACACTTACGGACAATGATACCGAACCGGTCATTACGCTGATGTTGGACGATGCAGGCCGCAAAAGCCTTGCCGAAGCAACATCGCATCTGGTTGGTGGCAGTTTTGCTATCGTCGTCGATAACCAGATCGTTTCCGCGCCTGCTGTCGATGAGAAGCTGGATACCGACGAGCTGCAGATTTCAGGTGCTTTCGATCTTCAGGCGGCCAACAATATGGCGGTTGTACTGCGTTCCGGCGCGCTGCCGCAGAATGTTACGGTTCTGGAAGAGCGCACGATCGCATCGGCTCTGGGTGAGGACTATGCCAGCGCTGCCGCACTGGCAGCATTGCTTGCGGTGTTGCTTGTCGGCCTGTTCATGGTCTTGTCATACGGCATCCTTGGCGTGATCGCCATGGTCGCACTGGCCGTCAATATCATCATCCTGACAGCCATATTGTCGCTGATCGGCGCTTCGATCAGTCTTGCCAGCATTGCTGGTCTGGTGCTGACCATAGGTCTGGCGGTCGATGCTCACATCCTGATTTACGAACGTGTGCGCGAAGATCGTCGGAAGGGATATTCTGTTGTTCAGGCCATGGAATCCGGCTTCTATCGCGCCCTCTCAACGATTATCGACGCGAATCTCACCACGCTGATTGCTGCGCTCGTTCTGTTCCTGCTCGGTTCAGGAACGGTTCACGGCTTCGCGCTGACGGTGGCAGTCGGTATCGGTACAACGCTCTTTACCACACTCACCTTTACCCGACTGCTGATTGCGCAATGGGTACGCACGGCCAAGCCGAAGGAAGTGCCGAAGCGTCGTCTGAAACTGGTCCCGACTGTAACGCACATTCCGTTTATGCGTCTGCAGTTCGTAACACTTGGTATCTCGGTTCTGGCCTGTGCCATTGTGGTCGCACTGTTCGTCAATATCGGCTTCAATTACGGCATTGATTTCCGTGGCGGCTCGATGGTTGAACTGCAGGCCCGCAGCGGCGACGCCAATCTTGAAGATATCACTGAACGCCTTACCGAACTCAACATCGATAGCGCCCGTGTCCTGCCGGCAAAGTCCCCGCGTTCTGCCCTTGTCATTATTGGCAGTCAGGAAGTTGGCGACGATGCCGAACAAACCGTCGCTGTGAAGCTGCGCGGCGAATTCGAGCAGGATTATTCGTTTCAGCGTGTTGAAGTCGTTGGCCCGACGGTTTCGGAACAGCTTTCCCGCGCCGGTATTCTAGCTGTTATTCTGTCGCTGATCGGAATCTTCATCTACGTATGGGTGCGGTTCCGCTGGCAGCTTGCGCTTGGCGCAGTACTGTCTACCTTGCACGACGTTATCATCCTCGCAGGTATGTTCATTGTGTTCCGCATGGAGTTCAATCTGTGGAGCGTTGCGGCAATCCTGACGATCATCGGTTATTCGCTCAACGATACGGTTGTGATTTACGACCGCGTGCGTGAGAATCTGCGCGTCTATAAAAGCGCACCACTGCCTGCCATCATCGATGCGTCGATCAACCAGACGCTATCGCGTACCTTGCTGACGTCCTTTGTGACCTTTCTCGCGCATATTCCGCTCTATGCCTTCGGCGGTGCTGATATCCGCAGCTTTGCATTGGCACTGAGCGTCGGTATCATCGTTGCGAGCTATTCATCGATCTTCATCGCAGCTCCATTGTTGGTTCAGTTCGGCCTCAAGCCGCGCGGGCCGGATGAATCCAGCGATCAAATGGATGATGAACTGGCACAATCGCTGAATTTGGAAAGCTGAAAATGGCCAAGGGGATAGAGATACGCGAGGCCCATTTTCCGGGCCGTGCTCCCATTGATGCTTATGGGGACGGGGGCTTCCGTTTCGCCGAAATGTCGCATCGTGGGTCCATCCTTTGCCTGCCTTCGGGCATTCATGGCTGGGAACCCGCGACACCGCCGATACTGGGCAAAGCCGATCTCAAGATGATCCTTGAGCAGGCATCCGATATTGAAATTCTTCTGGTGGGGACGGGCATGGATTTGCGCCGTATCCCTGAAGATGTGCGCGCCATCCTGCGCGAACACCGCATTTCTTCCGATCCCATGAGCACGGGTGCAGCCGTCCGAACCTATAATGTGCTTCTGGCCGAAGATCGCGCGGTTGCGGCGGCTCTGATTGCTGTAGACTGATTGCTATGAACGAGAATGAGGCACATTGCCTGGCATTGCTTCGCGAAGCGGACAGGGATCGCTATCTTTCAGTGCTTTACGCATCGGAGGACCATCGGGGCGGTCTGGCTGCATTATACGCGTTCAATGCAGAGGTTGCGCGTATCCGTGATCTGGTCCACGAACCGCTGCCGGGCGAAGTCCGGTTGCAATGGTGGCGCGATCTCATCAATGGCGAGGCGCGAGGCAGTGCTGAAGCGCATCCCGTGGCCGCAGCACTGATCGGCACCATTGAAAAATATGAGCTGCCCCGAGCTGCCTTCGATAATTACTGCGAAGCGCGCATCTTCGATCTTTATGATGACCCGATGCCCAGCCGCAATGATCTGGAAGGTTATTGCGGTGAAACCGCATCGGCTATCATCCAATTAGCCGGCTTTATATTGGACAAAGATGCCGCGCAGGCACAGACGGAAATAGCCGGCCATGCCGGTGTGGCTCAGGCGGTGACCGGCTTGCTTCGCCTTATGCCTATGCATCGGCGGCGCGGGCAAGTCTATGTTCCCGCCGATATGTTGCAGGCGGTCGGCGTGACGCGCGAAATGTTGCTTGCCGGGGATGACAAGGCAGCGATCGGGCGCGTCATCAGCATCATGCTTGCCTTCGCGCGTGAACATCTGGCGATTTTCGAGAAAAACAGATCGCAGCTGCCGAAGAGCCTTGCCCCGGCGTTTCTGCCTTTGGCGCTCGTTCCAGCCTATCTGCGGGCAATTGAGAGTCTTGGCGCGCAGGCCTCCGAAAAGATCGCGGACATTTCCGCGATCCGAAAGCAATGGCTCATGTTTAGAGCCAATTTCTGAGCATTCAAAAAGGACAAGCTTCAGTCCATTCGAACCGAAGCCATCACAATTTCACTCGGCCAGTCCCAACCATTGACGGCAATCGGCCAGAGCGCGAGCAGCAAGCGCGCGCTTCTTGGCGACGGTCTTTTCCTTGCCGCGCAGGCGCTTGCCTTCGGGCTTTGGAACATCGACGGGCGGGAATAGGCCGAAATTCACATTCATCGGCTGGAACGAACGTTTGCCCGGCTCGTCATCCGCCACGATATGCCCACCGGTAATATGACCGAGCAGAGCGCCGAACGCGGTTGTTCCCGGCGGGGGTGGCAGCGTCTGTCCAAGTTTTTCTGCGGCTGTGAAACGGCCTGCCAACAATCCGATGGCAGACGATTCGACATAGCCCTCACAACCGGTCACCTGACCGGCAAAGCGCAATGTCTCGCGCGATTTCAGGCGAAGCGTACCGTCGAGCAATACTGGAGAATTCAGATAGGTGTTGCGGTGAAGGCCGCCCAGGCGTGCGAACTCCGCATTCTCCAGACCGGGAATCATTTTGAAAATGTCCGTCTGCGAGCCGTATTTCAGCTTCGTCTGGAAGCCGACCATGTTGTAGAGCGTGCCGAGTGCATTGTCCTGACGGAGCTGCACGACAGCATAAGCCTTTACGGTCGGATTATGAGCATTGGTGAGGCCCATCGGCTTCATCGGGCCATGACGCAAGGTTTCCGGTCCGCGTTCGGCCATCACTTCGATCGGCAGGCAACCATCGAAATAGGGTGTGCCTTCCCATTCCTTGAAGTCGGTCTTGTCGCCTTCAACCAATGCGGCCACGAACGCCTCATACTGCTCCTTGTCCATGGGGCAGTTGATATAGTCTTTCCCGGTGCCGCCGGGGCCAACCTTGTCATAGCGCGACTGAAACCAGCAGACATCCATATTGATCGAATCAAAATGGATGATCGGCGCGATGGCATCAAAGAAGGCCAGAGCATCAGCACCGGTCTGCGCCTGGATGGCTTCAGCCAGTGAAGGCGCGGTCAGAGGTCCGGTGGCAACGATGCTCGTTCCCCATTCCTCTGGCGGAAGACCGGTCACTTCTTCCCGAACGATTGTAATCAGTGGATGGGCTTCAAGCTTGGCAGTGACGGCCTGCGAAAAGCCTTCGCGGTCGACAGCCAATGCGCCGCCAGCCGGAACCTGATGGGCATCGGCGCACGCCATGATGAGCGATCCGGCAAGGCGCATTTCGGCATGAAGAACGCCGACGGCATTGGTTTCGGCATCATCCGAGCGGAAAGAGTTGGAACAGACGAGCTCTGCAAGCTGCTCGGTCTTGTGGGCATCGGTACCGCGCACGGGGCGCATTTCGTGCAGTATGACGGGCACGCCCGCCTGCGCGAGCTGCCATGCAGCTTCAGAACCAGCAAGGCCGCCGCCGACGACGTGAACGGGAGAAAGATCGGATGTGTTTGACATGGGTCATTCCCTTATCGCCTTTGTTGAACGCCTTCAATGGAGAAGGCTCGCTGAGGATGGGAATCGAGCCGCAAAAAGAAATGGCATCCGTCGCGGGAGGAGGAGCGACGGATGCCATTATGGTAAGACCGGCATTGGGAGGAGGAGAACCGGTCTTGTTATCGCAAAACCTGGGAGGAGGATGGTTCTGCGATGAACCAGGTCTGGTGGGAGGAGGAGCCAGACTTGGATAAACCCATATCGGGATAAACTGTGAGGCTCGTTAATTAGCGAGCCCTGGTCTTTAACGGGTCTTGGTCTGGCGAGCCACGAACGGAATGTCCGCGCGGGAGATGCCAAGATCGTTCAGCTCACGGGTGGAGAGCTGGCTGAGTTCATTGACGGTGTCGCGGTAACGGCGCCAGTTGTTGTAAGAGCGGATAAGGTTCATCGTGCTATTCCTTCATCGTTGAGGAACTGGAGTTCTGTTCAATTCATCTCGTTTGTTGCCCATTATATAAGCTATTGTTTTCGCAGGTTGCAGACCCGAGTTTGCATAGCTGCTCTGCGGGTTCTGCACGACACGTTAAATCGATTAGACTGGTAGGGCACAAAATTGCCGCAAAGCGATTTGATCCACTCTTTGCCTACAGTGTGGTTTCCTATATGTTCTCAACCGCTTACGGTTGCGATAGCGACAACTGCCAGAATAACCAGGAGCTAATTTGTCATTTTCCATTTCTGTTGAACGCTTGATCGAGAGATGGCAGCGGGACGGTCTGATCGATGCCGAGACAGCATCGAAACTGAATGCCGATCTTGAAAAGCGTGCTGCGGTCTTCAGCCTAGGTTCCGTTCTGGCTACGCTTGGCGGGCTGCTTCTCGGAGCAGCCGTTATCATGCTGGTTGCTGCGAACTGGCAGGAAATGCCACGCCTGATGCGCATCGGCCTCATATTCGTTCTGATATGGGTGAGCTATCTCGGCGGAGCCTGGCGACAATCGCGTGGTGACAAACTGTTCCCAGCAGCACTATACGTCGTGGGGGCTGCATCGTTTGGGGCAGGGCTGGCGCTCGTGGGGCAAATGTATCATTTGTCTGGCGATCTCCATTCCGCCGCAATCTATTGGTCTGTGGGCGTTCTGGTTTCAGCTTTTCTCTTGCGCGCGCCGGTACTGGCGGCGTTCGGGGCTGGTGTCGCCTGCTTTTATCTCTCGACCTACGTATTTGATACGTCGTCCTATGATGACATGGCTTATCGTTGGATCGGACCGCTGCTTTTGCTGTTCGGTGCTGCGGCGGCCTTGTTCACACGCTCGCGACATGCGGCGCATTTATGGGCCGCGTTCTCCATCGGTTGGGCTTTGCTCGTTTATGCCGAGCATGAGAGCAATACGGTACTGGTGCTTATGCTAGTCGCGGGAATCGGTTTGATACTGGCTGACGGATTGGCCCATGTGACGCTGCAGAGACTGACCCGCTTCGCCCATCCGCTTGCGGCATACGGCCTGCTTCTGGCACTGTTGTCACTTGTTACACTTCAGCTCAACCAGATGTTCTCCTATTCCGGTGTTACCGCAAGTCTGGATCGGGACATATTATATAGCATGTTCATATTGGCGCTTTCGGTCGGAGCCATTGCTATTGGTGGTCGGAATAACGGTGGCTTGCGTTCGATAGCCTATGCTGCATTTTCAATCGAAGTCCTCTATCTGGCTTTCGAGACTGTCGGTACGATGATCGGCACATCCGGCTTCTTCCTGACTGCGGGTATTCTCGTGTTGCTGCTGGCTGCATTTGTGCGACGTATGGAGAACCGTTTCGGAAGGAAAAGCAGCGTGGAGCTTCATCCATGACCATTCGGTTCAAATGGCTCTATGTCGGAGCAACCATCACTGCATTGCTGCAAACAGGCATTCTTTATGCAGGCATAGAGAAACGTGCCTCTGTCTTGCGTTCCGGCACGGAAGTGACACTTCAGACGGAACCGTTCGACCCGCGCGACCTGATGCGCGGTGATTATGTTGTTCTGGGTTACGAGATTTCCAGTCTGTCACGAAAAGACATTCAAGGCGAACGACCTGCCGGTTCGCGTACTGTATATGTGGTGGTGAAGCCCGATGCGAACGGAATAGCACGCTTTTCTCGCGCCTCATTCCATCCGTTTTCGGAACTCGCCTCAGGCGAAGTGCAGATTCGGGGCGAAGCTACCTATTCCATCTCTGATGATCCGCAATCGAATATCCGTCTCAATTTCGGCATTGAACGGTATTATGTACCCGAAGGGCAGGGACGTGCGATTGAGGACAGCCAGCGGAAGAGGCGGATTACTGCCGTTGTGGCGGTTGATCAGAACGGAATGCCTGTCATCAAAGCCCTGCAGGAAGACGGACGACAGCTTTATCAGGAGCCACTTTATTGATCCTGATATCACGCCCTGTTTCAAAAGGGTTGGCTGACGCGACAGGATCGCTATATAGAGACGGAAAGGGTAGTCTGATCGAACCTTGCAAATCTATGCAGGGAAGGCGGCTTTTTTCCTTTGAACCGGGAAAATTGGATGATATAGAGACGCGCGCTTTCGAGGGGCGGTTCAATATCTGAGACGAATTATAGTGCGTTCTGAGGAATGTGCTTCGGTTCAGAAGCGGATGTGGCGAAATTGGTAGACGCACCAGATTTAGGTTCTGGCGGGAGACCGTGGGGGTTCGAGTCCCTCCATCCGCACCAACTGCCATAAGGCAAAAGAATTTCTCTCCCGCGACAAGGCAAACAGGCCGGTGACGGCGGGACAATGACAAGAAGTGAAGGTTTGAACATGCAGGTTACCGAAACGCTCAATGAAGGGCTGAAGCGCGAGATCAAAGTCGTGGTTCCGGCCAAGGACCTCGAAGCCAAGCTCGCAGAGCGGCTGGAAACTGCGCGTGACCGCGCACGCATCAACGGTTTCCGTCCGGGCAAGGTGCCTGCGGCTCACCTCCGCAAGATGTACGGCAAGTCCTTCATGGCGGAAATCGTCAACGAAATCCTCAACGACTCGTCGCGCTCGCTTCTCGCTGAACGTAACGAAAAGTCGGCTACGCAGCCTGAAGTCATCATGTCGGAAGACGAAAAAGAGGCCGAACAGGTTCTCGACGGCAAGGCCGATTTCGTTTTCTCGCTGAACTACGAAGTTCTGCCGGCAATCGAAGTCAAGGATTTCTCAAAGATCGCCGTTACCCGTGAAGTTGTCGATATTTCCGATGAGGAAGTTGACGATCAGGTCAAGCGCATCGCTTCGTCCACCCGCACCTTCGAGACCAAGAAGGGCAAGGCCGAAAATGAAGATCGCGTCACGATCGATTATCTGGGCAAGCTCGACGGCGAACCATTTGAAGGCGGCGCGGACAATGATGCGCAGCTTGTTCTCGGTTCCGGCCAGTTCATTCCGGGCTTCGAAGAACAGCTCGTTGGCGTCAAGGCCGGTGATGAGAAGGTTATCAACGTAACTTTCCCTGCTGAATACGGCGCTGCTCATCTGGCTGGCAAGGAAGCTACCTTCGACATCAAGGTCAAGGAAGTTGCCAAGCCGAACGAACTCGTTCTCGATGACGAAACGGCCAAGAAGCTCGGCATCGAATCGCTTGAGCGCCTGCGTCAGGTTGTTCGTGAACAGATCGAAAGCCAGTACGGCCAGATCACCCGCCAGAAGGTAAAGCGTCAGATTCTCGACGCCTTGGATGGCGACTACCAGTTCGAAACGCCGCAGAAGCTTGTTGACGCCGAGTTCAACAACATCTGGCAGCAGATCAACTTCGATCTGCAGCAGGCTGGCCGCACGTTCGAAGATGAAGAAACCACCGAAGAAGCTGCTCGCGAAGAATATCGCAAGCTTGCTGAGCGTCGCGTGCGCCTCGGTCTGGTTCTGTCGGAAATCGGTGAAAAGGCTGGTGTTGAAGTTTCTGAAGAAGAACTGCAGCGCGCTGTTTACGACCAGGTTCGTCGCTATCCGGGCCAGGAAAAGGAAATCTACGAATTCCTGCGCAAGACACCGGATGCCGTTGCCAATCTTCGCGCACCGATCTTTGAAGAAAAGGTCGTTGACCATCTGCTCGCCAACATCAATGTGACCGACAAGAAGGTTTCGAAGGAAGAGCTGACGGCTGAGGACGAAGATGCTGCTTCGGAAGCAAAGCCTGCCAAGAAGGCTGCTGCCAAGAAGAAGGCCGCTCCGAAGAAGAAGGCCGACGAAGGTAAGTCCGAAGAGGCTTGATCTTCGCTTCAAGCATGAATTTGGAGAGGCCGCGCTATGCGCGGCCTTTTCGTTTTGCCATCACGGAAATGGTGGCTGAAAAGCTTGCATCCGGTGGGGCTTTGCTCTAGCCAATACAACAATCAGTTTCAGCCCAATCACAGTATTGTCGAGCCAGTAATGTCCCTAATCGATACGCGTATACCTGAACCCAAACGCTTTATCTCCGGCGCGACCGGCGACTGGGAAGTCGTCATCGGCATGGAAGTCCATGCGCAGGTCACGTCAGAATCGAAGCTGTTCTCCGGCGCCTCCACTTCGTTCGGCGCCGAGCCTAATTCGAATGTTTCTCTGGTTGATGCGGCGATGCCGGGCATGCTGCCGGTCATCAATCTGGAATGCGTCAAGCAGGCGGTTCGCACAGGCATCGGGCTCAATGCTCAGATCAATCTGAAATCGGTTTTTGACCGCAAGAACTATTTCTATCCCGATCTGCCGCAGGGCTATCAGATTTCGCAGTTCAAGCAGCCGATCGTTGGTGAAGGCAAGATCATGATTTCGGTCGGCCCGGACAATAAGGGCCAGTTCGAAGACGTGGAAATCGGCATCGAGCGCCTGCATCTGGAACAGGATGCAGGCAAGTCCATGCACGACCAGCATCCGACCATGTCCTACGTCGACCTGAACCGTTCTGGCGTAGCGTTGATGGAAATCGTGTCGAAGCCGGACTTGCGCTCCTCCGATGAAGCGCGCGCTTATCTGACCAAGCTGCGCACGATTGTCCGCTATCTTGGCACGTGCGACGGCAATATGGATGAAGGATCGATGCGCGCCGACGTCAACGTTTCGGTACGTCGTCCAGGCGGCGAGTTCGGTACGCGTTGCGAAATCAAGAACGTCAACTCGATCCGCTTCGTCGGTCAGGCGATTGAATATGAGGCTCGTCGTCAGATTGCCATTCTTGAGGATGGAGGTTCTATCGATCAGGAAACACGTTTGTTCGATCCGGTAAAGGGCGAAACCCGGTCCATGCGTTCCAAGGAAGAAGCGCACGACTATCGTTATTTCCCCGACCCGGATCTGCTGCCACTTGAATTCGATCAGGCGTTCGTGGACGCGTTGGCAGCGGAACTGCCGGAACTGCCGGACGTCAAGAAAGATCGTCTGGTCGAGAAGCTCGGCATTTCGGTTTATGACGCCTCAATTCTGGTCACGGAAAAGGCCATCGCGGATTACTATGAAGCTGTCTGTGATGGTCGCGATGGTAAGGCCGCTGCAAACTGGGTCATCAACGACCTTCTTGGTGCTCTGAACAAGGCGGGCAAGGAGATCGAGGAATCACCTGTATCACCCGCCCAGCTCGGCGCGATTATCGATCTGATCAAGGATGGTACGATTTCCGGCAAGATCGCCAAGGATCTTTTCGAGATCGTCTGGAATGAGGGCGGCGATCCGAAGACGCTCGTTGAAGAACGCGGCATGAAGCAGGTCACGGACACCGGCGCCATCGAGAAGGCCGTGGACGATGTCATCGCCGCCAACCCGGAAAAGGTCGAGCAGGCAAAGGCCAAGCCAACGCTTGCTGGCTGGTTCGTCGGGCAGGTCATGAAGGCAACCGGCGGCAAGGCCAACCCGCAGTCTGTCAATGAACTGGTCAAGGCCAAGCTCGGGATCGAAGAGTAATGTGGGTCAGAAGTGCGACGGAGGCCGATCTCAAGGCAGTACATGAGCTGCTTGTATCGACTTGGCACGCGACCTTCGATGATATTCTCGGGCGGGAAATGGTGGATGCCGTTACCGCCCAGTGGCACAGCATTGCTGTTCTGAAGGCCAATCTGAAGAAGCCTTATTCGGAGTTCATCGTCGCCGATAATGGCAATGGCGGCATTGACGGTATGGCTTTTGCCAGCCAATCCGAAGAAGGCAAGGCTTCGCTGCATCAGCTTTATGTTCGTCCGGACGCGCAAGTGCAGGGCATCGGGACAATGCTTCTTGCTGAAATGGAGATGGCTTTTCCTGGCGTTCAAAAGATGAAGCTTGAGGTGATCGAAAGAAACACCAAAGCGGTGAATTTCTACGAGCGCAAGGGCTATACCAAAGTCGGGCGCAATGAAGATTGGGGTGATCCCAATTGCAAGGAACCTGTGCTGGTGATGGAAAAGCCGCTCGAAGGCTGGAGCATGTAAAGCATGTCTCCCCAAAGCGGGAACCGGTTTGGGGATCAAGACATGCCAGAACACAAAAGCCTGAAGCGCGTAGCGCTTTGGGCTCATCATACTCTTGTGACAGCGGCAACTTGACCCTTGCCATGGCTGGTCGATAGGGCCATAAGCATGAAAACCCGGTGGTTTCGGTCACCTGTGGCAATAATGGATCTGGAATAGGTCATGAAGAAATTTATTACGCAAGTTTTCACCTGGTGGAACGGCCAGACGCTCGGCACGCGGTTTCATACGTGGCGCAAAGGCGAGCGCGTCGGTGAGGACGAGTTCGGCAATATCTATTATCAGGGCGGCAAGGACTCCGAGGGTCGCACACGCCGCTGGGTAATCTTCAATGGCTATGCGGAAGCAAGCGCCATTCCTCCGGGCTGGCATGGCTGGATACATCATCGCGTCGACACGCCGCCCTCCAAGGAAGATTACAAGCCGCGCGACTGGCAGAAGCCGCATCTGCAGAACCTGACCGGTTCGCCGCTGGCTTATCGTCCGAAAGGCGCTATTGCTCGTCCGGGTGCGGAGCCTGCGGAACGTCCGCGCGTGACCGGCGAATACGATGCCTGGACACCGGGCAACTGATAATCGGTTTTGATTTTTGTCCGGCGCATCCATCCATCTGCGCCGGATTTCTTATATGTCCGCCTTTTGATGCTATAGCGGAAAAGGTTTGAGGATAGACGGCTTGCTTCATGCTTATGGCTGTATTGCGGCTTGCGACAGGGCAACGAATCGTCACATTTCATGCTTAGGAATTGTTCCGGCTTAATTTAAACCCTTTGGATGCGGATCTCCGTTTTGACGAAGCAATCTCACGGCGCAGCTGGTAACGGGAAAAACTCGATCAAAAGGACTGTACAAGTTGCCTTGATTTCATTCATGGCGATCACCAGCAGCTTTCAGACAGCCATGGCTGAACGCATCACCAACCCGGTTGCTGAGTTCTCGGGTCTCGATAAAATTACCGGACGTATCACGACATTCGATGTCTATATCAATGAGACGGTTCAGTTTGGTGCGCTGCAGGTAACGCCGAAAGTTTGCTATTCTCGTACCGAAGATGAAGCGCCACGCACGGATGGCTTTGTTGAAGTCGATGAAATTACGCTGGATCGCAAGATTCGCCGTATCTTCACCGGCTGGATGTTTGCCGATAGCCCAGGTCTTAACGCTGTCGAGCACCCGATCTATGACGTCTGGCTGAAGAACTGCAAGCAGAAGTCGGAAGTGCCTCCGCCGGATCAGCGTAACTAACGGCAGCCATTTCAGAAACGCGCGATCCCGTCGAGCGCGTTTTCCAGCAATTTCTCATATTTTTTTCGTGGAACTTCGACAGCGCCAAATCTTTCGAGATGTGGCGTCGTAAACTGCGTGTCGAGAAGCACGAAACCTCGGCTGACCAGATGCTGGACCAGATAGGCAAGGCAGACCTTCGACGCATCCCGCTTGCGGGTGAACATGCTTTCACCGAAAAAGGCGCGCCCGAGCGTCACGCCATACAGCCCACCGACGAGCTGTCCCTCATGCCAGGCTTCAACGGTGTGGCAATGTCCGATCTCGAACAATTTCCTGTAGGCTTCTCGGATTGGCCTATTGATCCATGTGCGCGCGCGTTCGCCGGTTCCGCTGGCACAACCTTCGATCACGCCATCGAAATCACTGTCGAGTCTTATATCAAAAATGCCTTGGCGGATGGTCTTCTGAAGGCTTTTCGGCATGTGGAAGCTGTCGAGGGGTATAACACCGCGCCTCTCGGGACGAACCCAGAAGACTTCCGGGTCGTCGGCTTCTTCTGCCATGGGAAATATTCCCGTGGCATAGGCCCGCAGGAGCAACTCCGGTTCGATTGAATAGTCGTCCGGGGACACTCCTGCGGTCACTTTCGTCAGGCGTTTTTGGTTTTCGTGGCCAGATATTTTTCCAGCCAATGAATGTCGTAATCGCCGTTAGCAATGTCCTGATTGGCGATCAGGTCCTGGAAGAGAGGAAGCGTGGTTTTGACACCATCCACCACGAACTCGTCCAGCGCGCGGCGCAGACGCATCATGCATTCGACGCGATTGCGACCGTGCACGATGAGCTTGCCGATAAGGCTGTCGTAATAAGGCGGAATACGGTAACCGGAATAGACACCCGAATCTACACGGATGCCAAGCCCACCCGGCGTATGATAATGCGTGATCAAGCCCGGCGAAGGCGCAAATGTCAGCGGATCTTCAGCGTTGATCCGGCATTCGATGGCGTGGCCGGAGAACCGGATATCCTTCTGCTTGACCGACAGGCCGAGGCCGGCTGCAACTCTGATCTGTTCATGAACGAGATCAATGCCTGTGATGGCTTCCGTGATTGGATGCTCCACCTGAAGGCGCGTATTCATTTCGATGAAATAGAACTCGCCGTCCTCATAAAGGAACTCGATCGTTCCCGCACCGCGATATCCCAGCTCCGCACAGGCGTTGGCGCAAACCATGCCGATCTTGTCGCGTGCTTCGGCATTGAGCGCCGGTGAATTGGCTTCTTCCCAAACCTTCTGGTGGCGCCGCTGCAACGAGCAGTCGCGCTCACCCAGATGAATGGCATTGCCTGCACCATCGCCCATGACCTGTACTTCGATGTGGCGCGGCTTTTCGAGATACTTCTCGATATAGACCGCGTCGTCACCAAAGGCTGCTCCTGCTTCGGAGCGGGCGGTTGCGAGGGCCACAGAAAGATCTTCCTCGCTGCGGGCGACCTTCATGCCACGTCCGCCACCACCGGCCGAAGCCTTGATGATGACGGGATAGCCGATTTCCTTTGCAACGCGAGCCGCTTCCGCGTCATCCGTCACGCCGCCGTCAGAACCCGGAACGACCGGAATGCCGAGACGCTTTGCAGTACGCTTGGCTTCAATCTTGTCGCCCATGATGCGGATATGTGAAGCGGTGGGGCCGATGAAGGTAATGCTGTGCGCTTCAAGAATTTCCGCAAACTTGGCATTTTCCGACAGGAAGCCGTAACCCGGATGGATTGCGTCGGCACCGGTGATTTCGCAAGCAGCGACGATCTGATGAATGTTCAGATAGCTGTCGCGCGACGGCGGCGGCCCGATGCAAACGCTTTCGTCTGCCAGACGCACATGCATCGCATCGGCATCTGCCGTGGAGTGAACGGCGACGGTCTTGATGCCCAGTTCCTTACAAGCCCTGAGCACGCGAAGAGCGATTTCGCCACGATTGGCTATGAGTATCTTTTGAAACATTGCGCTTTGCTGCCCGTTCATTGAATAAGCCGTAATCTGTTGTCTTATTCGATTACGACGAGCGGCTCACCGAATTCAACCGGCTGGGCGTCTTCGATGAGAATGGCCTTGACCGTACCAGCACGTGGGGCCGGGATTTGGTTCATGGTCTTCATGGCTTCGATGATGAGAAGCGTCTGACCTTCCTTCACCTGTGCGCCAACCTCGATGAAGTTGCGGGCGCCTGGAGCAGGAGCAAGATAGGCAGTGCCAACCATCGGCGACGGAACGGCGTTCTTCGACAAATCGGCCTTGGTTGGTTCAGCGGCTGCAGCAGCTGGCGCGGCCGGAGCGGCAGCAACAGGAGCTGCAGCAGGCATAACGGTTGCTGCCGCCTGAACCGTGACCTTGCGCGAAACGCGGATACGCAGATCACCGTGTTCCACTTCGATATCGGTCAGGTCGGTTTCATTGAGAATATCCGCCAGATCGCGGATCGTTTCCTTGTCGATGACGGAATTTTTGCTGGACATATCAGGCCCCTTTAACGCTTTGCCCGTTGTTTTCTTCTTCTTTGGCAATTGCCGCAAGCGCGCGCAGACCGAGCAGATATCCTTCCGCGCCAAAGCCGCAAATAACACCTTTGGCGACTGCGGATACATAGGAGTGATGCCGGAAAGCTTCACGCGCATGAATGTTCGAAAGATGCACTTCCACGACCGTTACCTTGGCCGAGCGGATTGCATCATGAATAGCAACCGAAGTGTGGCTATAGGCGGCAGGATTGATGAGAACATAGGCATTTTTGTCGCCTGCCTCCTGAATCCAGGTCACCAAGTCGCCTTCGTAATTGGACTGTCGAAAATCAACTTCCAGTCCAAGAAGCCCGGCCTCACGTTTGCAGTCTGCCTCGATATTATCGAGCGTTGCAACGCCGTATATCCCCGGTTCTCGTTTACCGAGAAGATTGAGATTGGGGCCGTTCAAAACAAAAATCGTTTTTGCCATATCCGTCCGCGACTGATAACGCGTTACCACGAAATTTCGGTACACTTCGCATTTCATATAGAGGGCTTGGACGCAAGTCGAAACCCTCTAAATCATTGCAGATGTTTTGCCGAACCGGTTTTTCCCGCTATTCTTTGCGAAATGGGCAGGCAAGACGGCAATTTTTCTTCATTCAACACGAATATTAAATGCCACGGCTTAAACTGTTTCACAAAAGTGATCAGTCAAGCCATGGCCGTTTTGCTTATTTCTTCACTGCAGCACGTGCTGCCGCGATTCTCTCAACCAGTCCGTCCACACCGATTGCGCCGGGTACCAGTTCATCGCCGATGATGTAGGATGGAGTGCCGGAAATATTGAGCTGCTGGGCAAGCTGATAGGTCTGTTGGAATGAGCCGGCGATGGCCGGATCCTTCATCTTTTCACGCAGCTGCGCTTCATCGGCCCCCAGTTTTACGGCATCAGCCACGGCAGATTCTTCCGTTGCACGTCCCTGAGTACCTAGCAGCACTTCATGGAATTCAGCATATTTTTCAGGCATTAGCGCCTTGAAAGCCTGGGCCACAATGTGCGCCTTAACCGAATCTGGTCCGAGAATCGGAAATTCCTTCATAACGAACCGGACATTTTTGTCCGTTTTCAAAATGGCTTCCATGTCAGGCAGTGCCCGCTTGCAGTAGCCGCAATTGTAATCGAAGAATTCATAGACGGTCACATCGCCATCTGGATTGCCAAACACGGCGTCATGCTTGGGGTCGTAAAGCGTGCTGCGATTAGCGGCCAATACCTGCTTTATCTGCTCCTGCGCCGCATGTGCCTGCTTGGTTTCAAGCGCGCTTTGTACTTCCAGCATCAGTTCAGGATTCTGGATAAGATAGTTGCGCACAACATTTTCTATGGCCTGCTGGTTCATCGCGACGGGGACCGTAGGGCTTTCCGCAGTGGCTGGAGCCTGCCGGGCAATGCCTGCATAAAAGCCCACTGCAAGCGCTGCGATGCCCACGATCCCGCTGGCAACTGTTATGGAAACTGCGTTCTTCATTCCAAATTCCTATCTGTCTTCAATATGGGGCTCAGGTGCGAACCCTTGCCTTATTTGCTTTTCTTGGCATTGATAATATCTTGCGCGCGAAGCCAATTAGGTGTGCCGGGCTTCATTTTCTTTTGCGCTCGGATGGCAAAGATCTTGGCCTGCTGAAGTTTGCCCGAATAATAATTCATGTCGGCAGTGGCAAGATCGGCGAGCGCCATATCGCCCTGTTGTCCGTAAGCTTGTGCGAGATAGCCGTATCCGCCCGGAAACTCCGGATCAGAAGCAATGCCCGCTTTGATTTCCTTGATTGCCGTCGGCATGCTTGCCTTTGCTCCGGTAAGCATCATAGCGCGCCCGTAGCTCATGCGTAGCAGTGGTGACTTGCGTGAATCGAGCGAAACGGCCTTCTGAAAAGCCTTTGCCGCCCCTGTCGGATCGTTGGCTTTCAACAAGACTTCACCGCGCATTTCCTGGAAATACGGGTTCTTCGGCTGTTCCTTGATCAATGCATCGAACTTTGGCAGTGCCGCACGAGCCGATCCGTTGAGGAATGTCGTGATGGCATTGCCATAGCGAGCAGGAAGCCCGCCGGGATTGTTGCGGAACATGCGCTGAAGCGCGCCCATATTGCCGGAATAGGCGGCAATTTTGGCGCGAGCCATGTCATGGCGCAACTGTAACGCCGGAGAGTCGGTCTTGTTGAAATAAGGGCTCTTTCTCGCCAGTTCCTCAAGATTGGCAATTCGCTCACGCGGGAGAGGGTGGCTAATACGATACTGGTCTATCTGCGTACCGGTAAGCGACAAGGCCGATGCGAAGCGCTCGAAAGTATCGAGCATGCCCTTGGTTGATTGCCCGGTGGCATTGAGATAATTCACCGCTAGACGATCGGCAGTCATTTCTTCCGTGCGCTGATAGTTGAGCACACTGCGCATGGCTATTTCGCTTGAACCCATGGCAATGCCAGCTCCAGCTCCCGCGGCATTGCCGCTGCCGCTTGCGGCACCTGCAACGCCAGCCCCAACACCAAGCAGCATGCCGATGATCGCCATATTGCGGGCACGGCTCAGCTGTTCGCGCAAACGCTCCTGATGTCCTCCGGCAAGGTGGCCCGATTCGTGCGCAATCACGCCGATGATTTCATTGGGCGTTTCCGCCTGCATGATTGCACCGGTATTGATAAAAATACGGCGCCCATCGACAAAGGCATTGAAGCTTTGTGAGTTGACCAGAATGACCCGAATGCCGCGGCTGCTCAGACCAGCCACCTTGAGGATCGGTGTTGCATAATCGGCGACAAGCGCTTCGATTTCGGCGTCACGAACAATGGGGACACTACCGCCTCGCGATTGTGCGGATGCGGGCAGGGCACTGGTAACGGCTACGGACATCGCAGCCATTACGGCCATCGTATGTCGAGCTAGAGTATGGAAAGAGAATCTCCTGGCTGGGAAAGGTGCAGTCATCGTCCCCATCGTGTTGTTCGTCCTTCTTCAAACCGGCTCGATTCTTATAGCCTTTGCATTCAATCATCTATAGGCAGGTGAGAGATAGTCTCCATCCCGGATTTGCCGCATTTTCTCAAAAGGTGCTGTTGCTTTAGCAATCTGGCGATTATACGGCGGGTGTAGCGAACGCCACTCGCAATTTTCTGGAGGTAAAGTTGGTCACTCTTTCCAGCCGCAGCGCAGTCGAACCCTTCCATGCCATGGACGTTCTGGCAGAAGCTAACCGTCGTCGCGCAGTCGGACATCCAATCATTTCCATGGCGGTAGGGCAGCCTGCCGACCCGGCACCGTTGGTCGTTCGACAAGCTGCTGAACGCGCTTTGAAAGACGGTCGCATTGGTTATACCGATGCTCTGGGACTGGTCGAACTGAGAGAGGCGATCGCTGCTCATTATGCCGATCATTATGGTGTTTCGGTCTCGCCGGAGCGTATTGCCGTCACAACTGGCTCGTCTGCCGCCTTCAATCTGGCCTTTTTGGTTTATTTCGATCCGGGCGACAGAGTTGCCATTACACGTCCAGGCTATCCCGCCTATCGCAATATATTGACGGCACTAGGCCTTGAGGTCGTGGAAATATCGACTGGAGACGGAACATCGGCATCACTAACCGCTGAAGCGCTTGCTGCGGCACATACTGAAAAGCCCCTGAAGGGCGTATTGTTTGCCAGTCCGGCCAATCCGACCGGCGCGGTTATCGATAAGGCGGACCTCAAAGCGATCATCGAAACAGCCGGCGATCTCGGTATCCGGGTCATTTCCGACGAAATTTATCACCGGCTTTCCTATGAAACGGATGATGTCACGGCATTGGAGATTTCAAACGATGTGACGGTCATCAATTCGTTCTCCAAGTATTACTGCATGACCGGCTGGCGTATCGGCTGGATGGTTCTTCCAGAAGGCGATATCCGCGCAATTGAGCGGTTGAGCCAGAGCCTTTATATATCCGCACCGGAGCTTTCCCAGCGTGCTGCCATCGAAGCTTTTCACGCAACAGCGGAGCTTGAGCGAGTAAAGGACCGTTATCGCCAGAGCAGGCTCATCCTGCTTGATCATCTTCCGCGTGTAGGTCTTAGCCTGGCTGCACCGATGGATGGTGCATTCTATGCCTATTGTGACGTTTCGCGCTTCACCAATGACAGCATGGAATTTGCGCGTCGCATGATTGCCGAAATCAATATTGCTGCAACGCCGGGACGGGATTTCGACCCGCTGGACGGGCATCGCACGATGCGCTTTTCCTATGCCGGAAAGATCGAGGAAATGGAAGAAGCTGTTCGCCGCCTGGAAGGCTGGCTGCCACAACAGAAAGCCTGAACCGGTTCCTTCAAACCATTCACAGTATTAAAAGATAAAGAAAAACCGGCGTTTCCGCCGGTTTTTTCATTTCAATTATGAAACGGGTTTCAGAAGAAGCCCTTCTTCTGCCACCAGCCAGCGCGCTTGGGCTTCTGGTCTTCGCTCTCGCTTGAAGTCACAACGGGCTCAGCGCTTTTCTGCGGCTCGGCAATCGTCGTCACTTCTGCTTCGACTGCAACCGTCTCTTCGACTTCAACGGCTGGTTTCGCAGCAGCTCTGCGAGTGCGCCGCTTCGGCTTCTCGGTTTCCGCTTTAGGTTCGTCAGCGACCACTACCGGC
Organism: Brucella oryzae; assembly: GCF_041929965.1. Lineage (NCBI taxonomy): Bacteria > Pseudomonadati > Pseudomonadota > Alphaproteobacteria > Hyphomicrobiales > Brucellaceae > Brucella > Brucella oryzae. Next base: position 21,449 of record NZ_JBHEEO010000014.1, read on the forward strand.
TCGGCAGGAGCCTCTTCGGCTGCCTTCTTGCGGCTACGGGTCTTGCGAGCAGGCTTGGCAGGCTTTTCTGCTGCTTCAGCAGTAATGACATCCTCAGCCGCTTCTTCAGTCTTCGCAGACTTGCGAGCGCGGGGCTTACGGGCAGGCTTGGCAGGCTTTTCCTCAACTGCTGCTTCGGTAACCGGAACCGCAGCTTCAGCGACTTCAGCTGTTTGTTCCACCGCTGCCACTGCTTCGACAACAGCTTCCTCGGCCTTGACCGGCAGAACCGGCGTGTAACCGACGAATTCTGGATCAGGAACCTTGCGTGCACGCGGTTCGTCATCACGACGGTTCTTGCGTCCGCCCCGGCGACCGCGGCGACGCTTCTTGCGACGATCTTCTTCGCTCAGCGAAGCATTCGAAGATGAATCCTGCGCGTCATCCGCGTCATCATCTTCGTCGGAGGCATCATTCGAAACGGAATCGGTCTTTGCAGCCTGTTCCGGGTTCTCGCGATCACGACCACCGCGACGGCGGCGACGGCGACGGCGCTTGCGATCACCTTCGTCACCACGATCTTCGCGAGCCTGAACGTCTGCTGTCGTTTCTTCTTCGGCTTCGTCCTCATCGACCGGGATTTCCGGATCTTCGATATCGTCCTCGATATAGGCCATCGGCTGTACCGGAGGCTGGCTGATCGGCCGTGTGGACGGAGCACCCTTGTCGATGACAAAATGCTGGTGGCTGACGCTCTCGTCGGCGTCGATGCTGATCGCTACACCAAAACGTCCTTCCAGATCGGCGAGAAGCTGGCGCTTGTGATTGAGAACATAAAGCGCCGAGGCAGCCGGTGTGCGGACATGAATGTCGAAACCGGAATGACGCAGCAGATAGTCCTCAATGCCGCGAATGATGTGCAGTGCCATGGAGGAATCCGAGCGGATATGACCGGTGCCGCCGCAATGCGGGCAGACCTGCATTGTGCTTTCCAGCACGGATGCGCGGATACGCTGACGCGACATTTCCAGAAGACCGAAATGAGAGATGCGGCCTACCTGAATACGGGCACGATCATCCTTCAGGCATTCCTTCATCTTCTTTTCGACAGCACGATTGTTGCGCTTTTCTTCCATGTCGATGAAGTCGACGACGATCAGACCGGCAAGATCGCGCAGGCGCAACTGGCGCGCGACTTCTTCAGCAGCTTCCAGATTGGTTTGGAGCGCGGTGTCCTCAATCGAATGTTCGCGCGTCGAACGGCCCGAATTGACGTCGATGGCGACGAGCGCTTCCGTCTGGTTGATAATCAGGTAACCGCCCGATTTGAGCGTGACCTGCGGCAGCAGCATGCGGTCGAGCTGCGCTTCAACACCGTTGCGCATGAAGATAGGAACCTGTTCGCGGTAAGGCTGAACGACCTTTGCATGGCTCGGCATGAGCATGCGCATGAAGTCTTTGGCCTCGCGGTAACCATTTTCACCGGAAACGAGAATCTCCGAGATGTCCTTGTTATAAAGGTCACGGATCGAACGCTTGATCAGGCTGCCTTCTTCATAGACGAGGGCAGGTGCGGTCGATTGCAGTGTCAGCGTGCGCACATTTTCCCAAAGACGCATCAGGTATTCGTGGTCGCGCTTGACTTCGGCTTTGGTGCGGTTAGCACCAGCCGTGCGCAGGATCACGCCCATGCCCTGCGGCACTTCGAGTTCTTTGACGATTTCCTTGAGGCGCTTGCGGTCCTGCGGATTGGTGATCTTGCGCGAAATGCCGCCGCCCCGTGCCGTGTTCGGCATCAGTACCGAATAGCGTCCGGCAAGCGAAAGATAGGTCGTGAGAGCTGCGCCCTTGTTGCCGCGCTCTTCCTTGACCACCTGCACCAGAAGAATCTGGCGACGCTTGATCACTTCCTGAATATTGTACTGGCGGCGATTGGTGCGGGCAGGTGTCGGAAGCTCCTCAAGTGCATCTTCCGAACCGACAGATTCGACCATGTCCTCTTCATGCTCGATGTCGTCCTCGTCGCCGTTGTCGACGGCTTCAGAAATCACATCGCTTTTCTGCGAAAGGGCAATGGCCGGTGTGCCAGGCACGTAATTCTCAAAAGCCGGACCGACAGGCTCTGCGGCAGGCAATCCCCTGTCAGCCGCATTGGCCTGCGCATCACCGTTCTGGCCGTCACGACGACCGCGACGACGGTTGCGGCGCGAGCGATCATTCCGGTCACTGCGCTCGCTCTTGGCGCGGGGTTCATCTTCATCGTCTTCCGCGCGTGCGGCCTTTGCTTCCGCTTCGAGCAGCGCAAGACGGTCTGCTACCGGGATCTGGTAGTAGTCAGGATGGATTTCCGAAAACGCAAGGAAACCATGGCGATTGCCGCCATATTCCACGAACGCAGCCTGAAGCGATGGTTCGACGCGGGTGACGCGTGCAAGGTAGATATTGCCTTTCAGCTGCTTCTTGTGTTCCGACTCAAAGTCGAATTCTTCAATCTTGTTGCCCCGAGTGACGATAACCCGGGTCTCCTCCGGGTGGGAGGCATCTATAAGCATTTTGTTGGACATTATTGTCTTTCCTGCCGGCACGAAGACGCAAAACGCGTGTGCCGGACGAAACCCTGAGGGCTGTCGTGCTCGCTGCGCTGCGTCTGCCGGATGGTTCTGGGTTCGTCGGAATAAAAGCTGCTGCCTCCGCGCGCGACGGCCTCGCGGCGATCACGGTCTTCAGGCTTGCAGTGGTCAGTCTTGCTTGACCCATAGCTGTTCCGAACGAAACGACCTCATATATGACCCGGAAAAGCCGGGCCGACCTCATTGCTCTTTTCGAGCGTTGGCGACAGCGCGTAAAGATGCGCAGTCGGCCGATAGAAACGGAGGGCGGGGAGCCACATCTCCGCTGAATTCTGTGCTGGTTATCGGGGGCGGCGAATGAATATGCCGCTGTTTTCACTACCGTTCCTTGCAGTTCATTTTGAGAACCGGCAAACGATTCTGGTAGTTCACCCAAAACCTTCGATTGCTTTTATGGCGTCGTTTGAACGATGACAAGTACGAATATCATTTGACATTCGTATCGCAATTTTGCCGAAAGCTGAGTATAGGCCCTATTCAAGGTCGAAATACGGCTGGAAATCCTTCATTAACTGTAATTCTGTACGAGTGTTTTTATGGGTATTCGGGCGAGATGGTGCAGGGGCAAGCGTGCCGGTATCGCGATTATTGATACCAGTCATTCAATGAGATTCTTGATTGTGGCGGCCGATGCATTTTCGAAGCGCTGAAAACGCTATAACACGATTGCTGGGTGCGCGATGCTTTTTGGCATTGGTCGCTCTTTTGTCTGTTTGGCTGTTCCCGTCCGCGCCTGCCTTTGCCGCCGATCGTGTGACTTCTCCATTATCTGCGCTGACTTTCCGTATGGCCGGCGATGATCTGCGAACGCGCGTCGTCGTGATGTTCGATCGGGAGCCAAAGCTCTCGACCCTGATTCTTGACAATCCTCATCGCTTCGTCGTCGACCTGCCGGAGACACGGTTTGGTTTTGATGAAAAAAGTCTGGAGGCGCGAGGGCTGATATCCCGTGTTCGTTATGGACTTGTCGGAAAGGGGCGTTCACGTCTGATCTTAACACTACGTGGTCCCTTCAAGGTCGAGGATCTTCGTGTTCTGAAAAATGAAAGCGCATCGGGTTATCGCTTGGTAGCCGATATCGTGGCAACGTCAGACCGGGAGTTTGCAGAGCAGCTGAAAAGCCGTGAGGAAATTACGAGCTCGACGGATCGTAGTGAAAAGCCCGTTCTGGCATCCAAGCAGAATGGGGCAGTTCGTCCGTTCACAGTCATGATTGACCCCGGTCACGGCGGCATCGACAGCGGTGCGGAGAGCCTGAGTGGCATCAAGGAAAAAGATCTGACGCTCGCTTTCGGCCGAGAGCTGAGGGATCGTCTGGCACAGGACAAGAACATAAAAGTGCTGATGACCCGCGACGACGACATCTTCCTGCGTCTTTCAGAACGCGTACGGATCGCCCGACAGCATGAGGCGGACCTGTTCATCTCCATCCACGCCGATACGATTAACCAGCACGATATTCGCGGCGCGACAGTTTATACAATTTCCGACAAGGCATCGGATTCTGTCGCGCGCGCCATGGCTGAACGTGAAAACAAGTCTGACACCCTTGCAGGAGCGGTGCCCGAGGAGCAACCCGAGGTCACCGATATTCTTCTCGATCTGACAAGGCGGGAAACGCATACGTTCTCGTTGAGTTTTGCCGAGAAGGTGATCCATTCTCTTCAAGGACAAGTGAATCTCATCAACAATCCGCACCGCTTTGCCGGTTTTCAGGTGTTGCGCGCGCCGGACGTGCCGTCCGTTCTGATTGAAATCGGGTATCTGTCGAACGCTGAGGATGAAAAGCTGATCAGTAACCCGGAATGGCGTAAGAGGCTCGCGGACCGGCTGGCGATTGCGATCAAAGCATTCGAAGCGCTGAAGCATCCAGCAAGCATGAGCAAAGGGTAGGGACCTAGAAAGTTAAAATGTCCCGCTTGGAGTTAGATACGCTTCAGCTTATAAGATGCATGCATGCAACAGTTTTCTGGATTTTCGTCGTGTGGACGAAAGTGACCGCGTTAAATTGGTAAAAACACGTAGACCATCTTGCCTTTGACTCATTTGCTGGTCAGTAAGCCAGTGGTCGCCGTATGGCATAAATGGGTTAAAGGGTTGGCTGTTCGTGCTTTGACCCTTATCATATGAATAATCTGAAGGCAGGATTCCGCATTTATGGTAAGGCTTATCGGATATTTCTTCGGGATCGGAACGGTGCTGATGCTCCTGGTGGCAGGTGGCGTCGCCCTTTACGTCGGAAGTCTCACGAAGGATTTGCCAGATTACGAGGTGCTCGCAAAGTACGAGCCTCCCGTAATGACGCGCGTGCATGCCTCGGATGGTAGCCTCATGGCGGAGTTCGCTCGTGAGCGCCGCCTTTATATTCCCATTCAGGCAGTGCCGAACCGCGTGAAAGCGGCTTTCGTTTCAGCTGAAGACAAGACCTTCTACGAACATCATGGTCTCGATTTCGCGGGTCTCGCTCGCGCCATGATAACAAACGTCAAGAATATGGGCTCTGGTCGCCGTCCGGTTGGCGCATCCACGATCACACAGCAGGTCGCAAAAAACTTCCTGCTGACGTCTAAGCAGACCTATGATCGCAAGATCAAGGAAGCCATTCTGGCGATGCGCATCGAGCAGGCCTATTCCAAGGACCGTATTCTCGAGCTCTATCTCAATGAAATTTTCTTCGGTCTCGGTTCGTATGGTATTGCCAGCGCGGCACTGACCTATTTCGACAAATCGGTCGGTGAACTTTCCATAGCAGAGAGCGCATATCTTGCAGCCCTGCCGAAAGGTCCAAACAATTATCATCCTTTCCGTCAGCCTGAGCGCGCTATCGAGCGCCGCAACTGGGTGATCGACCGGATGAGCGAAAACGGTTACATCACTGCCGAAGAAGCGACGGAAGCCAAGAAACAACCGCTCGGCGTGAAGGAGCGTTCGGACGCTCATTATGTGTTTGCGTCGGAGTATTTTACCGAGGAAGTGCGCCGCCAGATCATTCAGAAATACGGCGTAGATGCGCTTTATGAGGGCGGCCTTTCGGTTCGCACCACGCTCAACCCGACGTTGCAGGTTGAAGCTCGCAAGTCCTTGCAATCAGCACTTCTCCGCTATGACGAGGCGCGCGGTTGGCGTGGCCCCATGAAAAATGTCGAACTCGGTAACGACTGGGGTACGGCATTTGGTGACATGCAGTCATACGGCGATATACCGGAATGGCAACTGGCAATCGTGCTCAATGTTTCGGCTGCTGGCGCAGATATCGGTCTGCAGCCGCCGCTTGAAGCATCGGGCTCGCGCAGCAAGGAGCGCAAACGCGCCTTCATCGCCGCCGATGATATGAAGTGGGCCATGCGCGTCGTCAATATCGGCGGCAAGCGTACCAGCGCTAAGTCGCCGGAAGGTGTTCTGAAGGCGGGCGACATCATTTATGTCTCCAAGCAAGGCGAATCCCGTTTCCGTCTCCAGCAGCCGCCGAAGCTTGAAGGAGCGCTCGTTGCCATGGACCCGCACACGGGCCGTGTTCTGGCCATGGTTGGCGGTTTCTCTTATGCAGAATCGGAGTTTAATCGAGCAACGCAGGCCTATCGTCAGCCCGGTTCCTCGTTCAAGCCCTTCGTCTATGCGGCGGCCCTGGATAATGGCTATACGCCTGCTTCCGTAGTTCTGGATGGTCCGCTGGAGATAAATCAGGGTGGTTCGTTAGGTGTCTGGGCACCGAAGAATTATTCGGGCAAGTTCTCTGGTCCTTCTACGTTGCGCTACGGTATCGAACAGTCGCGTAATGTCATGACAGTGCGTCTGGCGCAGGACATGGGCATGAAGCTCGTGGCCGAATATGCCGAACGCTTCGGCATCTATGACAAGATGTTGCCGGTTCTTTCGATGGCTCTCGGTGCAGGCGAAACGACGGTTCTCCGTATGGTGACGGCCTATTCCATCATCGCAAATGGCGGCCAGAGCATAACACCGTCAATGGTAGATCGTATCCAGGATCGCTACGGCAAAACCGTATTCAAGCACGACAACCGTCAGTGCGAGGGCTGCAACGCGCAGGATTGGGCAAATCAGGACGAGCCGACGCTGATCGATAATCGCGATCAGGTTCTTGATCCGATGACTGCCTATCAGATTACCTCGATGATGGAAGGTGTCGTTCAACGCGGTACTGCGCAAATATTGAAGAGCCTTGATCGTCCGATGGCCGGTAAAACCGGCACGACGAACGATGAAAAGGATGCCTGGTTTGTGGGTTTCACACCCGATCTCGTGGTCGGCGTCTTCATGGGTTACGACACCCCAACATCGCTTGGGCGCGGCAATACGGGTGGTGGCCTGGCTGCACCAGTATTCAAGTCCTTCATGGAACAGGCTTTGGTCGGAACGCCGAAAGTGGACTTTCGTGTACCTGAAGGCATGACGGTTATTGCTATCAACCGCAAGACCGGCATGCGCGCCAATTCGGGCGATCCGAATGTAATCATGGAAGCGTTCAAGCCAGGTACAGGGCCGTCAGATAGCTATTCGGTCATCGGCATGGATACCTTCCGTGAAGGTTCTCCGGTTGCACCACAGTCGCCGCAGGCAACACGTGCGATCAACTCAGGTTCCGGCGGACTTTACTGACCTGGAATGCAGGGCTTTGCCCTTTACAGCGCGCCGCATGCTCACTATGGTCCGCGGCGCGTGGACTGTCCGTCCATGCCCGAAGGCCTGAGCCTCGTAACCGACTGGCTTGGCTTCTCAAATGAAATTGACTGATATTGAAGGAACGATTTGCCCATGCGCGCGGAAATCGAGACGCTGGTTGACGAAATCCAGCAGGCCATAAGCCTGCTGAGGAGGCATCTTTGACTGGGATCAGGCGATAAAACGTCTCGGCTATCTCAACCAGAGAGCTGAAGATCCCGCACTTTGGAATGATGCTCAGGAAGCCCAGAAGCTGATGCGCGAGCGCCAGCAGCTGGAGGACAGCATTAATGGCATCAACCACCTGACGCAGACGCTGAACGACAGCATAGAACTTATCGCCATGGGCGAAGAGGAAGACGACAGGTCGATCATTCAGGATGCGGAAAATACTATCCGCGAACTGAAGGAAGAGATTGATCGCCGTCAGATCGATATGTTGCTCTCGGGTGAAGCCGACGCGAACGATACCTATGTCGAAGTGCATGCGGGTGCCGGCGGCACGGAAAGCCAGGACTGGGCGTCGATGCTCCTGCGCATGTATACGCGCTGGGCAGAACGCAGCGGTCGCAAAGTCGAAGTGATGGAAGTGCATGAAGGCGAAGAAGCGGGCATCAAGTCAGCAACCATTCTCGTCAAAGGGCACAATTCATACGGCATGATGAAGACAGAATCGGGCGTCCATCGTCTGGTCCGTATCTCGCCTTATGATTCCAACGCTCGCCGTCACACGTCCTTCGCCAGCATCTGGGTCTATCCTGTGATCGATGACAACATTGATGTGCAGGTTACGGAAGCGGATGTTCGAATCGATACCTACCGCGCTTCTGGCGCTGGAGGCCAGCACGTCAACACTACCGACTCGGCAGTGCGTATCACGCATATCGCGACTGGAATTGTGGTACAGTGTCAGGCCGAACGCTCACAGCACAAGAACCGCGAAAAGGCATGGTCGATGTTGCGCGCCCGCCTCTACGAAGAGGAACTAAAAAAGCGCGAAGAAGCGACGGATGCGGCGAATGCCACCAAGACCGATATTGGTTGGGGACACCAGATTCGCTCATACGTTCTGCAGCCTTATCAGCTCGTCAAGGATCTCCGTACTGGCGTTGAGAGTACCAACCCGCAGGAAGTGCTGGATGGTTCCGTTACGCCATTTATGGAAGCCGCACTTGCCCACCGTATTCAGGGTGGCGGCGAATTGGTCGATGACATTGACTGATTAATTGCAGGTATGTGCATAGAAAACGAAACCCGGCTCTGGCCGGGTTTTCTCGTTTCAGTAACTCAAAGCAAGGGCTCTATCTGTTTACCAGCCTTGAGGAAATTGACCGGATTGACTGCACGCCCGTTTTCACGAACTTCATAATGTAAATGGCTCCCGGTCGAGCGCCCCGAACTTCCTGCTTCACCGACAATCGTTCCAGCGGCAATCTGTTGTCCGTTGCGTACAAGCACACGGCTCAAATGGGCAAAACGGGTCGAGAATCCATTGCCATGGTCAATCTCGACCATATTGCCATATCCGCCAAAACGACCTGCCTTCACGATTTTGCCGGATGCGGTGGATTTCACGGACTCTCCGTAGGCAGCGCGGAAGTCGATACCGGAATGGAATGCAGCCGTTCCAAGAAATGGATCGCGACGCACACCGAACAGACTCGTAACCGGCTTGTCCGGCGCCGGGTTCGCAAGGGGCAGGGCACTGACCCGTTTGCGTACCTGATCAAGCCGGTCAAGCGCGCTATCGAGGTTACGCAATTGCATATCGAAATCGTTGACCATCGTACCGGTGAAAGATAACGGGATAAGCGGTCCGCCTATCGCAATGGCCGTATTGTTCGGGGTTTCTATACGCAGTCCGGCCGCATTCAAAGTGTCGAGAATGCTGTCGGCTTTTTCATAGGCGGCGTCAGCCAGCACACGCACTCTGCCATTCTGCTCGCTTTCAATGCGATGAAGGTTTTGAGTGATGGTAGCTAATATCTTGTCGGAAGTCTCAAGTGTCGATTCACCCGAAAGTCCGCCCGAAAGACGCAATCCAATGGAACCAGCTTCGGCGCGACGGTCAGGCTTCCCTACAGGAGGTTTTCCTGGCACAGGCCCGGTTATGATCGGATCGATACCCGGAAAATCGCGTCCTGCCAGCGCTTCATCAGGGATAAGTTGGCTATGCTGCTCAAGATCCGGCGCGCTTTCTGTCGGAATTTCTGGCATTGGCTGCAATTGTGAAGCTCGCTCCAGGAGCGGTGCAAGTTTTCCGTCGCGCGCACTCAGCGTTTGCTGGCGCTGCATCAGTTCGGCGACCTTATTTTCCATCACCTGTTGATCGAGCATCTGCCGGCTGGTAATGCGGTCAACCTCGGTGCGAAGGGCTGAAATGCGGTCTTCATAGAGCTGCTGGTTGCGAGCATGGCGTGCGATACCAGCGCTCATCAGGTCGTCGCGAAGCACGAGATAGGCGGTCGCTCCAAGATAGCTCGCCGAAAGCGCCAGAAAAGCAGCGCCTCCAAGAGCGGCCATCCACGGACGAAATGTTAAGTGGCTGATCTTCTCGCCGTGCGCAATAATCAGGACAGGCGGCTCCTTGCGTTCTCCGAACACCTTTTTCGTCGATGCTTTCGCCTGATTCCCAGTCATGCCAGCCGCATGCCCCTTCTCGATTCCCTAACCTGATTACAACTTATTAGGGTTAACAGACCTTTACATTTGAGGCTTGCGCGGGCCATGCGAGCGGGATTGTTTTCGGCAGGAAAGTTTTTGATGAACGGCTAGATCGATACCGGCGACAGGGAGCGATAAAAGGACGGTGTCAATCCTGCTTCGGCGCGTGCCAGTTCGTTGAACGGCGGTTTCAGGTCACCGCGGAAATTGGCGCGAACCAGTTCGCGAAATCTTGCTGCCGGATCGATTTTATTCCGTGCGCAAAAGAAACGAAACCATTTTGCTCCAACGGCGACATGGGTTTTCTCGTCATTGTAGATGACGTCGAGAATTGCTGCAGTCTCATGGTCGCCGGTCTCAACCATTTTCTCGAGCAGAGATGGCGTAACATCAAGCCCACGCGCCTCGAGAATGAGCGGCACGACAGCCAGGCGAGCTTCAAGGTCATTACGGGTCTGGTGTGCAGATTGCCAAAGCCCGTCATGAGCGGGCATGTCACCATAGTCTGCGCCAAGCGACTTGAGACGATCACGCAGCAGCGTGAAATGCCGCGCTTCGTCATCGGCGACTTTCATCCAGCCGTCGAAGAAACTGCGCGGTATCTGTTTGGCGGCAAAACGGGCGACGATATCGAGCGCAAGGTCGATGGCATTCAATTCGATATGGGCAAGCGCATGCATCAGCGCAATACGCCCATGTTCGGTGTTGAGCGAACGCTTTTTTAACATGCGGGGAGGCACGAGTTCCGGCTTTGCAGGACGTCCGGGACGCTCAGGCAGGGGCGGATCGAGAGGGCTACGGATGGAAAGCCTGCGCCCGAACCAACGATGAGCAGTCTCTCGCGTCAGCCTGACCTTTTCGTCCAGATCGCAAGCTGATATGGCGCGGATAGCGTTGCCGCGCAGCGTCTGCTCGAATGATGGCTTGTTTGTCATTGTTCAAAGCGCGCGGGCAGCTTCCAGTACGGCCTCGGCATGGCCATCGACCTTGACCTTGTTCCAGATACGGGCGATCCGCCCATCTGTGTCGATCAGAAAGGTCGTGCGTTCCACGCCCATATATTTGCGGCCATACATGCTTTTTTCCACCCACACGCCATAGGCTTCAAGCGCCACGCGATCTTCATCGGCAGCAAGATCGACGGTCAGGTCGTGCTTCTTGCGAAATTTCGCATGTTTCGTCGCGCTATCGGGAGAAAGGCCAATGATGCGAACGCCGATCTTGTCGAATTCCGGTTTCAGCTGAGAGAAAGCAATTGCTTCTTTGGTGCAGCCGGAAGTGTCATCTTTCGGATAGAAGTAGATGACAACTGGTTTGCCTTTGAGAGACGACAGGGAGATTTCATCAATATCCGAAGGCAAAGTAAAATCGGGTGCCGGGTCGCCAACCTGGGGATGAGCCATATCTGTGCCTTTCTTTTATGGATTAGGATGGAAACCACCTGTTAAAGTCTGAGCTATCGCATTCAGGCAAGGCTTGTGCAACCATTGATCTGGCGCCGTCGGGACGTCGGTTGATAGGCACAAGGCTGCTGGCGCAAATGAGTGGATCGGGCAGGAAGTTATTATAATACAGATAATTACGGTCTCTTAATAAAGTAAATTATAAGGGATCGTTGACTATGACACTCTTTTTCTGGCTGGGTTGTTGACAGAGAAACCGCAGAATATCCGCTTCAGCAAGCGGGAGATGAAAAGAATCGAACGTCTCGCCTCTGACAGCGAGTGTGGCTTTTTGCCCGGTTCGGCGCGTTCGAGCCGTTCCTTGTTATCGCGCTGTTCCCATGCCGCTATATCGATCTGCATTCTTCTGGTTCTCATAGTTGGCGCCGGTTTTGTTGTTCTTCGCAGCGGCGTTGACAGCAATCTTCTGCGCGACGAAGCACAGAAAAGCCTGACACATATTCTCGGCGAAGGTGCCACGGCATCAATAGGCAGTGCGGCGCTGTCGCTGGATCAGGACAGCCATGTTGCGCTTGAAGCCCGCAACGTCTCTATCGCGGATCCAAAACAGGGCGTCGAAATCAACGGAATCAGGTCCGTGCGTCTGGGGCTGGCACCTCTGCCGCTTTTGGCTGGCAAGGTTCGTGTGGCGCAGCTGGAAGTGGATGGTGTTTCCTTTGAAATGCCGGAAACCAAGGGGCCGGGATTTTGGAAATCTTTGCCTTACGACGAACATGGCATTCTCGATTTTGATGCTGTTTCAGGTGAGCTTTTCGCCGCCATGCGCCGTAGCCTTGAGCTTTTGCGCGTGCAGGAAACGCATGTCATAGGCATTTTTAATAGCACGATCACTTTCAAGATCGGTGATGAACAGCAGGTTCTGGGCATTGAGCAGGCCCGTCTCATTGAAAGTGACGGGAAGATCGGCATTACCGGCAGTATCATCTGGAAAGGCAAGAAAATTGCCCTGGATGGCAATATTGAACGGCATGCAGGCGATAACAGTCTTGCCGGTTTTGAACTGAACGTCCGTGATATTCCCCTCGCATTGGGATCTCCGCCCGAAGTCGCTCCCGTTATAAACGGTAATCGCGTTAATCCAGCCCATTTTGAATTGGAGGCATCGGCCCGTTTGTCCTTGACCGGATCGGCGGCCGATGGCGACAAACCGGAACGTCTCGCGACGGAACTGGCGGTGGACGACATAAATATGCAGCTCGGCAGGGTTGAGGATGTGCGCGGAGCTATTCGCCTCAATTTCGAACACACCGTGGGTAGCCGCAAAATCGAGATCAAACCGTCGCGGCTGCAGCTTGGCGGCATGCAGGCGCAGTTCAACGGCGCTTTCGGTCCCGAACCTGAAACTGAAAACAATACGGGTGGGCCGACATATCGCTTCGAGGTCCTGACCACATCAGCGACCAGCATGCCATCTGAATCGACTGATCCGCCTCTGTCCTTCGCAACGCGCATCGCCGGGCGCTATATGGCAGACCAGCAGCGCATTCAGTTTGCCAATCTTGATGTGCAGACGGAAACCGGGCAACTCTTTGGCCAAGGAAGCATGGGATTTGGCGATGGTTCGCCCGAAATGATCTTCATGCTGCGCATTCCCAAAATGCCGGTTGCTGATGCCAAGCATCTCTGGCCGATCGATGTTGCGGATGGCGCACGCGAATGGGTGCTGAGAAATCTCTTCGGCGGAACCGTCAAGGACAGCCGTATCGATATTTCACTTGCAGGTGGCCGCTTCAATGGACCGGGACTGCCTCCGCCACTGACGGGTGATGAGATTAAGGCCGATTTTAAGGTTGTTGATACGCGCTTCGATGTGGTCGGAGAACTGCCGCCTGTGCGGGATGCTGATGGCGAAATATCGGTCCGTGGTGCCTATACGACTATCAAGTTATTGAAAGGCGTGGCCTATACGCCAAACAACCGCAAGGTCGATGTTTCCGACGGTACGCTGATTATTCCTTGGGGTCCCCAACGTCCCGTGATTGCAGAACTGGATCTGGGTGTTTCCGGCGAGGCATCAGCTATCGCTGAAATCGCCGGAAACAAGCCAATCGACGTTTTGAAGAACGTACCGTTTCTGCCTGGCGACGTGACCGGGGATGTGAAGTCGCGTGTGAAGGTGAATTTTGCTGTTTCCAAAGACCCGCCGCCTGGCACGCTGAGCTGGAACGCTGATATTGGTTTCACTGGTCTCGACATATCGAAACCGATAGCAGGATCGTCCGTTAGCGATGCGACAGGCAATATCGAGGTCGATCAATCGGCAGCTATTATTACCGCCGATGCCAAGCTTGACGGGATTCCTGCAAAAATCAGTATGACTGAGCCGGTTGATCGTTCAGGATCGGTCAAACGGGAACAGAATGTCAGGCTGGATATCGACGACAAGACCCGTAATGCAGTCTTTCCGGGCCTGAATTCCATCTTTTCCGGTGTAATGTCGGTTGATCTCGGTATGGAGGACGGTGGCAAGCGTCATGTTTCCGCCGATCTTGGCAAAACGCAGATCGACTTGCCTTGGCTCGGATGGCGTAAAGGCGCGGGCATACCAGCGACGGCAAGTTTCGATCTCGTCCAAAATGCGGACGATAAAAGCAAGATGGACCTCAACAATCTTGTCTTCTCCGGTGATGCTTTCGGAGCCAAAGGAAATCTCTCCATTGCAAAAGGCGATTTCCAGTCAGCGAATTTCAGCGAGATCCGCCTGAACAGAAACGATAATCTTGCGGTAAAGGCGGCCAAAAGCGGGAGCGGTTATCGCGTCAACGTGCGTGGCTCGAAATTTGATGCTCGTGCTTTGATCAAGCAAGTTTCCGATCTCGGTGAGAAGGGTAATAGCGGCGGTAAATCCAACAATCCGCGCGTAGTTGTCAGTGCCCAGATTGATGAAGTCAGCGGCTTTAACAGCGAAACATTGCGTAATGTTGCGGTCTCCTACGAGAGTGCGGGCAGCAAAGTGTCGGGCGTATCGGTGAATGCCATCACGTCGTCCGGTGAATCCTTTGTGGCCACAAACAACGATCAGGGCGATGCGCGCTCTATTTCGTTGCAGTCCAATGATGCGGGAGCGGTTCTTCGCTTCTTCGATTTCTATGACAAGATGCGCGGTGGCAAGATCACGGTTGGTCTCGCCGCACAGGGCAATGGTCCGTTGCGCGGCCAGATCGATGCACGTAACTTTGCGATTATCAACGAACCGCGTTTGGCCAAGATCGTTTCCAGCCCTCCCTCGAATGGAGGCACAAGTCTCAATCAGGCTGTAAAGCGTGACATCGACGTTTCGCGCGTTGACATCGAGCGCGGCTTTTCGCTGATTGAAAAAGGCAATGGCTATCTGAATCTGTCAAAGGGCGTGGTGCGTGGCCCAACCGTCGGCACGACTTTCCAGGGAACGCTCTATGACAAGCAGGGCAATATGTCGATTACCGGTACGTTTATGCCTGCCTATGGCGTTAACCGACTGTTCGGAGAATTGCCCATCTTTGGTGCGCTGCTCGGCAACGGACGTGATCGGGGTCTGATCGGAATTACCTACAAGCTGACCGGCAGCGCCAAGCAGCCACAGGTGATTGTCAATCCGATCTCCGTCATCGCGCCAGGCATATTCCGCTCGATCTTCGAGTTCTGATACAAAAAAAGCCGGACGCGAGGTCCGGCTTCATTTGTTCAAACATTTCCGTCTTATGCGGGGCGGATCAGAACGTGGCGCTTCTTGCCGAGTGACAGCTTGATGACGCCCTGATCGTTCAACGCACCCGCGTCGACTGTCATGCGAGGGTCGCTGACCGGCTCGTCATTGATGCGCACTGCGCCACCTTCGACGTGACGGCGCGCTTCGCCGTTGGTCGTGCAAAGTTCTGCCAGAACCATCAGCGCCAGAATGCCAATGCCGCTATTGAGCGTGGCCTTGTGGACACCGACTGTCGGAAGATTTTCCGATAATTCGCCGTCTTCAAAAGTCTTGCGCGCTGTTTCGGCAGATTCCTCGGCAGTGTCGCGACCGTGCAGAATGGCGGTGACTTCTGTAGCGAGGATCTTTTTCGCTTCGTTGATTTCGGAACCTTCGAGCGCTGCCAGCCTGGCGATTTCGTCCAGCGGAAGTGTCGTGTAGAGCTTCAGGAACCGCTCGACATCGGCATCTTCGGTGTTGCGCCAGTACTGCCAGAAGTCGTAGGCGCTCAGCATTTCCGCATTGAGCCAGATGGCACCGCCCAGCGACTTGCCCATCTTCTGGCCCGATGCGGTCGTCAGTAGCGGCGAGGTGAGAGCGTAAAGCTGTGGGGTGCCCATACGGTGACCGAGATCGATACCGTTGATGATATTTCCCCACTGATCCGAGCCCCCCATCTGCAGACGGATATCGTGGCGCTTGCTCAGCTCCACGAAGTCGTATGCCTGCAGGATCATGTAGTTGAATTCGAGGAACGACAGCGATTGTTCGCGGTCGAGGCGCATCTTCACCGAATCGAAGGACAGCATGCGGTTGACCGAGAAATGGCGGCCCACATCGCGCAGAAATTCCAGGTAGTTGATGTTGCGCAGCCAGTCGGCATTGTTGACCATCAGGGCATCGGTCGCACCGTCACCAAAGGTGAGGTAGTTGGCGAAGACGCGCTTGATGCCGGCAATGTTCTCGGCAATGGTATCCTCAGTCATCAACTTGCGGGCTTCGTCCTTGAAGGACGGATCGCCGACCATGCCGGTGCCGCCGCCCATCAGCGCGACAGGCTTGTGCCCGGTCTGCTGGAGCCAGTGCAGCATCATGATCTGGATCAGGCCACCTGCATGAAGGCTGGGAGCCGTCGGATCGAAGCCGATATAGGCCGTCACGGTTTCCTTGGCCAACAATTCGTCGAGGCCACTTTCATCGGAAATCTGATGAATGAAGCCACGCTCGGAAAGCGTGCGAAGAAAATCGGATTTGAAACCGGACATTCCTTTTCCCTGACTGATAAGGCGAAGTTGAAACTGGTCGCAAGCGGCTGCTTACATCCATGTGATAAGTCCGCCTTTAGCACCAATCAACCGTCAATAACAAGGAAGCTCCCGAATTGTCGGGTTGCGAACCAGTAATTTGACTTCATCGATTGGAAGCAGCCAGCGTTAGTCTTAGAGCGCATCCCGAAAAGTGTGAGACGGTTTTCGGATAAGATGCACGTCAGAAAACAGTTAGAGCGCAGATCTGGTTCAATCAGATCGAAACGCGCTCTAGTGGATTGAATTTGACGCTTGATACCCGTCCGATATTAATCCTGTTTCAAACGTCAAATTCGAAAAACCCGCTAGATTCATAAAGTTACTAGTTTTTTTGATTCCGACATTTGCTCGGTGCTCATATCCGGGGGAATGCAAATGTCGGAATCAGGCCGCTAGTGTTGCGCCGTGTTGGAAAACAGATTGAGCACAATGACACCAGCAATGATCAATCCCATGCCGAGCACTGCGGCCAGGTCGAGTTTCTGACCGAACAGTAGCCAGCCGATCAGAGCGACAAGTGTGACGCCGATCCCCGACCAAACTGCATAGGCGACACCGACGGGAATGCTCTTCAGCGTCATCGATAGAAAATAGAAGGCCAGACCGTAAGCAATCACGACAATCAGAGACGGTCCAAGCCGCGTGAAACCTTCCGACGCCTTGAGGCTGAGGGTTCCGATGACTTCGGACACGATGGCGATAGCGAGGAAAGCATAAACCGGCATGTCGCGCCTATAAGATGGAGCTGAGAAAACGAATCATTTGATCGCCATAGTAGCATCGCATGAAAAATCCGGCGGGAGACCCGCCGGATAAGACGTTGCAAATCTGGAAAACGACTTGCCGTATTTTTATAAGAATTAACGCAGACGCTTTGGACGTGCTTCAACCAGTTCGCCAGCCAGACGGCGATCAAGATACTCGGCGCAATCCTCGATGAGTTCGTCGCCCTGACCGGTGAAGAAGTGGTTCGCACCCGAAATCGTGTTCTGGGTGATCGTGATGCCTTTCTGGGTCTTCAGCTTGTCGACCAGAGCCTGCACATCCTTCGGCGGTGCAACCTTGTCCTGATCGCCATGGATGATGAGGCCCGACGAAGGGCAGGGAGCCAGAAAGGAGAAATCATAGGTGTTCGGCTGCGGCGCAATAGAAATAAAGCCTTCGATTTCCGGGCGACGCATCAGCAATTGCATGCCGATCCATGAACCGAACGAGTAGCCGGCGACCCAGCACGTCTTGGAATCCGGATGAAGTGCCTGCACCCAGTCGAGTGCGCTTGCAGCATCCGACAATTCGCCTGCGCCATGGTCGAATTCGCCCTGGCTGCGGCCGATGCCGCGAAAATTGAAGCGCAACGTGGTGAAACCGCGCTGCTGGAACATGTAGAAAAGATCATAAACGATCTTGTTGTTCATCGTCCCACCGAACTGCGGATGCGGATGAAGGATAAGCGCGATCGGAGCATTCTTTTCTTTGGAAGGCTGATAGCGACCTTCGAGGCGTCCGGCAGGGCCGTTGAAAATGACTTCTGGCATGTGTACTCCGCTCGTAACGGGAAGACCGGACTTGGGCGGCGAAACTTGACGTCGTTGGACGCCGCTTCTAGAACCGGTTTGAAATTTCGACAGACTGAAAGCGAGTTTCAGTTCCTATGGGGGCTTAATAGGCTTTTCTTGATTGAAAATTCAAGAAAATTGCGCTTCCAGAATTTTGTTTAGGAGATAGGTACGGTGAACGGGAGCGGCAAGAGGCTCTATCTGGATTATAATGCCAGTGCTCCGTTGCTCGATGAGGCACGGGATGCAGTCATCAATGCGCTCGCCATCACCGGCAATCCATCCTCCGTGCATCGCGAAGGCCGTGCCGCGCGCGCCCTCGTTGAAGCGGCGCGTCGCGGCGTTGCAGCGCTCGTTAATGCCAGACCGGATCATGTTTTCTTCACATCGGGAGCAACGGAAGCCGCTTCGACGCTGCTGACCCCTCACTACATGATGGGGCGTTCACCGGTTCGCCTGTCGCACCTCTACGTAGGCGACACAGAACATCCATGCATGTTGTCTGGCGGTCAGTTTGCTGCGCAGGAGGTCACCGTCCTGCCGGTTGATGCAAACGGCATCATAGAACTTGATGCCCTGAAAACATCTCTCGTCGGTCACGACAAAAGCCAGGGGCTGCCGCTTGTGGCAATACAGGCTGCCAATAATGAAACCGGCATCATCCAGCCAATTGCGGAGATTGCCGCTATCGTCAAGGCCGCTGGCGGCATTTATATCGTCGATGCGGTACAGGCTGCAGGGCGCATTAAATTAGATATTTCAGATAATTGCGGAGATTATCTCATAATTTCCTCGCACAAGATTGGCGGGCCGAAAGGTGTTGGCGCAATTATCGCCGTTTCCGATCTCATGATGCCGCGCGCGCTCGTTCGCGGAGGCGGTCAGGAGAAGGGACATCGGGCGGGAACCGAGGCTTTGCCGCTGATTGCAGGTTTTGGTGTTGCGGCTGATATTGCCAAAGCGCGGCTGGACGGCGAAGGCTGGTCCCCGGCGATGCGGGACAGGCTTGAAACAGGGTTGAAGGCGATCGCCCCGGATGTGCTGATCTACGGACAAGCGGTCGCCAGGCTGCCGAACACGACGTTCTTTTCCCTTGATGAGCAAAAGGCCGAAACCGTGCAGATCGCCTTTGATCTCGGCGGTATTGCGCTGTCGGCGGGATCGGCCTGCTCGTCGGGAAAAGTCGGCCCCAGCCATGTGCTGTCGGCCATGGGGCATGGAGATAGTCTCGGAGCGATCCGTGTGTCGCTTGAGCCAACAGCAACGCCTGATCAAGTCGAGGCGTTTCTCGACGTGTTCCGCAAAATTATCGAGCGCCGCGCCAGGAAGGTGTGACAGTAGTTCAAAAATCGAGGCCGAGCTTCTGCTTCGCGGCGGCGATATAGCCCTCGTAGCGCGTTTTGAACTCTTCCCGCTTGGCAATATCGGCGGCGATATCATCGGAAGCGCTGGCATTTGAAATATTGAACTTGTCGTGGGCATCCTGAAAAAATTTCAGCTGCTCAATGGTGCGACCCTCGTCATTCACCTGCTGTTCGAGAAACTTTACATAGTCCTGCAGATTTTGGGTGCTCATCGTGGTCTCCCTTCCTTTGTCTATCTATGTTCCTACATGCGCAGGGCAAGGGCAGACATGATTCTGATCGACTGCTCGGTAATTCCAATTCTTTAAAGGAAATCAAGACGTCAAAGCCGGGATGTATCGCCTGCTATTACCGTTTCATCGGACTGTTTCATTAAGTTGATCGTTTTAATCGGCATTTTTAGGGGCAAATTTGAACCCGGTGCTTGAAATTCAGTTTAGAGAGGTTTTAAAGAAGGACCACGCACACTATATTGAGGCGGTATTGTTCAAGACATATCACCTTGACGTTTGCAACTGTCGGGCCTTGACCCCGACGAGGATGGAGAACGCCAATGCCTGCAGTGCAGGAGACCATTGATCAGGTCCGCGGCCTTGACGTGGACCAGTACAAGTACGGTTTCGAGACGACGATCGAAGCAGAGAAGGCTCCCAAGGGCCTGAACGAAGATATCATTCGCTTCATTTCCGCCAAGAAGAACGAGCCGGAATGGATGCTGGAATGGCGTCTGAAAGCCTATGAACGCTGGCTCACTATGGAAGAGCCGACATGGGCGCGTGTCGATTACCCGAAGATCGATTTCCAGGACGCATATTATTATGCGGCGCCGAAAAACCAGTCCGGCCCGAAATCGCTCGATGAAGTCGATCCAGAGCTGCTGAGGACCTACGAAAAGCTTGGCATTCCGCTACGCGAGCAGGAAATTCTGGCTGGCGTGCGCAAGCAGGGCGAGCCGAGCGAGATCGACGGCAATCCCTCCGATAATGTCTATGCCTCCGGTCGCGTGGCCGTCGATGCGGTGTTCGACAGCGTGTCGGTGGTAACGACGTTCAAGGAAGAACTGTCCAAGGCCGGCGTTATCTTCTGCTCGATTTCGGAAGCAATCCGCGAACATCCAGAACTGGTGCAGAAATATCTGGCGTCTGTCGTGCCTGTTTCGGACAACTATTATGCGACGCTCAATTCGGCTGTCTTCACGGATGGTTCGTTTGTCTATGTTCCGAAGGGTGTTCGTTGCCCGATGGAGCTTTCGACCTATTTCCGTATCAACGAGAAGAACACCGGCCAGTTCGAACGCACGCTCATCATCGCTGATGAAGGCGCTTATGTGTCCTATCTGGAAGGCTGCACCGCGCCGCAGCGCGATGAAAACCAGCTTCACGCGGCTGTCGTTGAGCTGATCGCGATGGAAAACGCCGAAATCAAATATTCGACGGTCCAGAACTGGTTCCCCGGTGACAAGGACGGCAAGGGCGGCATCTACAATTTCGTCACCAAGCGTGGCGATTGCCGCGGCGATAATTCCAAGATTTCGTGGACACAGGTTGAAACCGGCTCAGCGATCACCTGGAAATATCCGTCCTGCATTCTGCGTGGCGACAATTCGCGTGGCGAGTTCTATTCGATTGCGGTTTCGAATGGTCACCAGCAGATCGACTCGGGCACCAAGATGCTGCACCTCGGCAAAAACACGTCGAGCCGCATCATCTCCAAGGGCATCTCGGCGGGCAAGTCGAACAACACCTATCGCGGACAGGTTTCTGCCCATCGCAAGGCCGAAAATGCCCGTAACTTCACCCAGTGCGACTCGCTCCTGATCGGCAACGATTGCGGCGCGCATACGGTGCCGTATATCGAGGCGAAAAACGCCACGGCGCAGTTCGAGCACGAGGCAACCACCTCCAAGATTTCCGAAGACCAGCTGTTCTATGTGATGCAGCGCGGCATTCCGGAAGAGGAGGCCATCGCCCTCATCGTCAATGGCTTCGTGAAGGAAGTCATTCAGGAACTGCCGATGGAATTCGCCGTCGAAGCACAGAAGCTTATCGGCATTTCGCTTGAGGGCAGCGTCGGTTAACCGACGCGCTCCTTCCATCTCGCATCAGATTTTCTGGCCAGCCTTTTCCTGGCATTAGAACAAGGTTTACATTCATGCTTGAGATCAAGAACCTCCATGCAAAGATCGCCGACACGGATACCGAGATCATCCGTGGCCTGAACCTCACCGTGAACAAGGGTGAAGTGGCTGCGATCATGGGTCCGAACGGTTCGGGCAAGTCGACGCTTTCCTATATCCTCGCCGGTCGTGACGACTATGAAGTCACCGAAGGCGACATTCTCTATAATGGCGAGTCGATCCTAGAACTCGACCCGGCTGAACGCGCAGCCAAGGGCATCTTCCTCGCTTTCCAGTATCCGATGGAAATTCCGGGCGTTGCTACGATGGAATTCCTGAAGGTTGCGATGAACAGCCAGCGCAAGGCGCGCGGCGAGCCGGAACTGAAGATTCCGGAATTCATCAAGCGCGTGAAGGACGCCGCTGGCCAGCTCAGCATTGATATGAACATGCTCAAGCGCCCGCTCAATGTAGGATTCTCGGGCGGCGAAAAGAAGCGCGCTGAAATTCTTCAGATGCAGCTCCTGGAGCCAAGCCTCTGCGTGCTCGACGAAACCGACTCCGGCCTCGACATCGACGCGCTGAAGATTGTATCGGAAGGCGTGAATGCACTGCGTTCGCCAGATCGTGCTGTGATTGTCATCACGCACTATCAGCGTCTGCTCGAATACATCGTTCCCGATAGCGTGCATGTGCTTTACAAGGGCCAGGTCATCAAATCTGGCGACAAGAGCCTTGCACTGCATCTGGAAGAAAACGGTTATGCCGAAGTAATCGGCGAAGCAGCCTGAGGAGGATTGGATTATGAATATCCAGACCGCTCAGACCGCAAAGTCGCGGACGCCCGCTGAAACCGCGCTGATTGACAGTTTTGGCGATCTTATCGGCAATTTGTCCGGTAACGGTGATGTCGTTGTCGCACGCGATACGGCGCTTGAACTGCTCAAGACCAACGGGCTTCCATCCCGTCGCGTCGAAAGTTGGCATTACACGGATTTCCGCACGCTTTTGAAGGGTGTTGCGGCGTTCGATAGTGCTGCAGGTACGAAGCCGCTTGCGGCTTTTCTTGCCGGTTCCACCGTCCTTGCCGCCAGCAATGGCGTTGCGCTGGATGCCAAGGCGCCTGAAGGCGTGTCGGTGACGCCGGTGCGTGAAGCGCTGGCCGATGGCTCGCTGGCTCTCCAGCTCAAGACACGTGGTACGGATGATACAATCGGCCAGATCAACGCTGCCTATGTCAGCGATGGCTGGATGATTTCGATTGCCGACGGCACAGAGCTGGACGCGCCTCTCGAAATCCAGAATATCCAGAAGACTGGTCAGGGCCACACGCGCTTTCCGGTTCGCATTGGCTCGGATGTCAAGGCAACGATCATCGAGCGCCAGAACGGCGGCGAGGGCGATGCTTTCTCGACGTCGGTGAGCCATGTTTCGGTTGGCGACGGCGCAGAAGTCCTCTGGGTCATCTTGCGTGATTTCGGCCAGGCGACGCAGCTTTCGCAATTCAATGCGACGATTGGCAAGGGCTCCAAGCTCACGCTTTATATCGTCAATGCGGGCGGCAAGCTGGTTCGTCAGGAAGTGCACGTCAATGTGACGGGTGAAGATTCCGACTTCGAACTTCGCGGCCTCAATCTTCTGGCCGACGATACGCACACCGATATCACCATGACGGTCGGCCATCTGGTGGAAAACACCCGCTCGACCCAGATCATCCGTAATGTGGTCAAGGATCGTGCGCGTGGCGTTTTCCAGGGAATGATCCGTGTTGCGCAGATCGCCCAGAAGACCGATGCCCGCATGGCTTGCAACACGCTCTTGCTTTCGGATGACGGTGAGTTCGATGCCAAGCCGGAACTCGAAATCTTTGCCGATGACGTGGCCTGCGGTCACGGCGCAACGGTTACCGAGCTTTCCAAGGATTATCTGTTCTATCTGATGGCCCGTGGTATTCCGGAGAACGAGGCGCGCGGCCTGCTGATCAAGGCGTTCATCGCCGAGATTATCGAAGAGCTGGAAGACGAAGTGCTGGTTGAGGCACTGGAAGAAGTGTTGTCCAACTGGCTCGCCGTACATGCCTGACTGAGTCGGGCCTGACTGTGTTGGGCTTGATTGAATGAGACGGCGCGCAAAGGCGCGCTGTCCTTTCCTGCCGAACGGCAAAAGGTACGATTATGGACCAGAAGAATCCGCTTGTTGCGGCTTACGACGTGGAAGCCATCCGCCGGGATTTCCCGATCCTGTCACGCGAAGTACACGGCAAACCGCTTGTCTATCTTGACAATGGCGCTTCGGCGCAGAAGCCGCAAAGCGTCATCGATGCGGTGACGCATGCTTATTCCAGCGAATATGCGAATGTGCATCGTGGCCTGCATTTCCTTTCGAATGCCGCGACCGATGCCTATGAAAAGTCACGCGAGACGGTGCGGCGCTTTCTGAACGCCGGTTCGGTGGACGAAATCGTCTTCACGAAGAACGCGACCGAGGCGATCAACACGGTCGCCTATGGCTATGGCATGCCGAATATCGGCGAGGATGATGAAATCCTGCTGTCGATCATGGAACATCACTCCAACATCGTGCCATGGCATTTCATTCGCGAACGTCAAGGCGCGAAGCTGGTTTTCGCTCCGGTCGATGACGATGGCATCTTCCACATCGAGGAATTCGAGAAGCGTCTGACGGAGCGCACCAAGCTCGTCGCCATCACGCATATGTCGAATGCGCTCGGTACTGTTACGCCGATCAAGAAGATCGTAGAGCTTGCCCATGCGCGCGGTATTCCGGTGCTGGTTGACGGAAGTCAGGGTGCAGTGCATCTGCCCGTCGATATGCAGGATCTTGGCTGTGACTGGTATGTCTTTACCGGCCACAAGGTTTATGGACCATCCGGCATCGGTGTCCTTTATGGCCGCGCCGAAATGCTGGAAAAGATGCGCCCCTTCCAGGGTGGAGGCGAAATGATCGAGGAGGTGACGGAGGAAAACGTCACCTACAATCATCCGCCTCATCGTTTCGAAGCGGGCACGCCACCCATCGTTCAGGCGATCGGTCTAGGTGCGGCGCTTGAATATATGGAAAAGATCGGTCGTCATGCGATCCTCGCCCATGAGGAGGATCTGCGCGATTATGCCCATGAGCAGCTCGGTCGGATCAATTCATTGCGTATTTTCGGCAATGCGCCGGACAAGGGAGCCATCATCTCGTTTGCGCTTGAGGGGATTCATGCACATGACGTATCGATGGTGATTGACCGGGCAGGGGTTGCGGTCCGTGCCGGAACACATTGCGCGCAGCCGCTCTTGAAACGCTTCGGTGTTACCTCTACATGCCGTGCATCCTTTGCCCTGTACAATACCCGTGCTGAAGTGGATGCATTGGCGGAAGCCTTGGAAAAGGCAAGGAAGTTTTTCGGATGACCGATATGGAACAGAAAGTTCAGGACAAAGCCGATACCGCGCCTGGCGAGGGTGGAGAAAAGGCCGAAGGCAATTCGGTACTTTCCGCTTCTGCCATCCCGCAGGAGGACCTCCTGCGCATGACGGACGACATCATCGCCGCCTTGAAAACGGTCTATGACCCGGAGATTCCGGCAGATATCTATGAGCTCGGCCTCGTCTACAAGATCGACATAGAAGACGACCGTACCGTGAAAATCGAGATGACACTGACAGCTCCTGGCTGCCCGGTTGCAGGCGAAATGCCGGGCTGGGTCGAGAACGCAGTTAGTACGGTCGAGGGTGTTTCAATGGTGGAAGTCACGATGACATTCGATCCGCCATGGACGCCGGATCGTATGTCCGAAGAAGCTCAGGTGGCCGTCGGCTGGTATTGAAATCTGACCGAGATTAAAATTGCGGCTCTTCGGGCCGCATTTTTCATTGTCGGATGAAAAGAGCTGCCCGCAAGAAAGCGCCTCCAAAGTAAGGACTGGAATGCTCTAAAATCCGGTCGTCTTTGCATAATGCCGTGGCCGCTTCCCGCAAAAAGCCTGAATCAGCCCCACAATGCCTCCAAGTGCCATTGCGAGCGAAACAACAGCTTGTCCGCCTTTGAAGGGCAGAGCGCAAATCGAAACGATCAGCTTCCAAGCCCGACTGAGAATCTTGAGAGGCACTTGCTTGATCGCCTGTTCAGGGTTTTCGCTATATCGCAGCCCGAATTCTGTAGCATTGTGATCCCGACTCCGGCGGAAATGATACGAGAAGCTTATCCTGCAGCAAGGAACAGTTTCATAGACAATTGCGTTGGGAGCCCAGCCCGTTCTGGCACCGAGCGCCTTGGCCTTCAGCCAGAGATTCCAATCTTCTCCACCTGTCAGACCCAATTGCGAATCGAACCGCAAACCTGTTCGTCGAAAAAAATCGAGTTTTCCCATCCAGCTTCCGGTTGCTACCTTGATGGCGTCCGCACGATTCTCCTGCCAGAGTTTTCGCGTGCGGAGTTCAGCTCTGGCGCTGTTCTTTTCGACGCCTGACCATATTAACCTTTGCCACATATTCAGCTGAGCTTTGAAAAGCCGAGGTCTCACCGGCGAACCGACGATATCAAAATCCGAACGTTGTTGTTCTGCTAGTAATTGCTGCAGCCAATCCGGCTCCACCAGTTCGTCGTCATCGACAAAAACGAGAAAATCGGCTTCCGTCTGCTTGGCATATTCAAGGGCATGATTGCGAGCGCATGAAATGCCAATGCTCTTTTCGAGTGAATAATTTACGCGGCGTGGGCCAATCTTAGATCTGATTTCATGAAGCCAGTCATGTGAAGTGCTGACCAGATTATTCTCTATAATCAGAAACTCGACATCTACAGCGTCTGGAAAATCCAGGCCGGAAAGTGACTGGTAAAGGTTTACAAGCATTCTGGGGCGATTGCGCGTAACGGTCGCAATAATAATATTAAGTTTTGGCATCGTAAAATCTTCAATTAAATAATTTAGAAAAATAGATGAGGAAAAATACAGGAAACTACAAAAATAGACTAATATAATATTGGTTGTTCATTGGGTGGCGTCAAGAAAATTAAGCTGCCTGTAAGGCCATGGCAGCAGCCATGTCTGATATCTCTAGATAGGAAATACGTTAAAAGATGCCAGCATATCATGTGCCAGCTGGAAAAATGGTGCCCCCAGAGAGACTCGAACTCCCGACCCCCTGATTACAAATCAGGTGCTCTACCAACTGAGCTATAAGGGCACTTGCGCCCGATTAGCACAAATGCAGCGCGTGTAAAACGAAAATTCATCGCATGCAGGTCATGGCAACCGTGTTTTTCATGTGATAGCCAATAGCGGATTGGGGAAACAGTGGCAAACTTGTCGGAGTTGGGCCAGATTCGGGACTGTAAATATGGAAGATAAATCGCTCGCGCTTCATTTTCTGTCGTCGGGAACCGAAGAATCACTTGTTGCCCAAAAAGAGCTGGTGGCCCGCTACGGTCATGTGACTGCTGAAGATGCGGATATCATCGTCGCGCTTGGCGGCGATGGAACCATGCTGCAGGCGCTTCGCGACTTCATGAACAGCGGTACTCCGATCTATGGCATGAATCGCGGCTCTGTCGGCTTCCTTATGAACGAGTTCAGCGTGGAAGATTTGCCGGAACGTATTCTGGCTGCGCAGATGGAAACCATTCGTCCGCTGGTCATGGTTGCGGAGACTGAACTCGGGCAATCGTATGAGGCTTTGGCGATCAACGAAGTTTCCCTGTTCCGTCAGTCTTATCAGGCCGCCAAGATCAGGATAACCATTGACGGCAAGGTGCGACTGGATGAGCTAGTTTGCGATGGCGTCATGGTCGCAACGCCTGCGGGTTCCACGGCCTATAATCTTTCGGCGCAGGGTCCCATTCTGCCGCTCGAAGCGCCGCTTCTGGCGCTGACACCAGTAAGCCCGTTCCGTCCGCGCCGTTGGGGCGGGGCGCTTCTGCCGAAGCACGTGACCGTTCGCATGGATCTGCTGGAAACCGAAAAACGCCCGGTCAATGCGGTCGCGGACAATAACGAGGTCAAGTCGGTTAAATCTGTAACCGTGCGGGAAGCGCCGAACAGCCAGGTCGCCATCCTCTTCGACCGAAATCATTCCTGGGACGAGCGCATCCTGACGGAACAGTTCAGGCATTAGTTTCGGCGTATAAGTGGCGCGCAAATTCAGCGACACAAATGCTCTTTAGCTTTTGATAATTTGAGTAAATTTGTTCAAGTTCCGCATTGATTTCGATTGTTGCAGCACAATTGAAGCAATTTGATATCTTTCGATGGTATTTTAGTTGACTTTTGCACGCTGTGGACGTACGCGATGCTGCAAGAAAACGCATATTGCGTTGCAGACGCCTTATTCTGCCTTCGTTCCTGCGCCCGATGACGCGGCTGCAATGACAGGATGGGTGGAAATCATTTCCAAACCAGAGAGCTGCGCCTCCATTGACGACATTTGCCGAACTCGGTCTTTCCCCGAAAGTGCTCGCTGCTGTAGAAGCGGCGGGATATTCTGCGCCCACACCCATTCAGGCAGGAGCTATTCCGCCAGCTCTTGAACGCAAAGACGTGCTCGGCATTGCGCAGACGGGAACCGGAAAGACCGCGTCTTTCGTGCTTCCGATGCTCACGCTTCTGGAAAAAGGCCGGGCGAGGGCGCGCATGCCGCGTACGCTCATTCTGGAACCGACCCGTGAACTGGCAGCGCAGGTCGAGGAAAATTTCACAAAATATGGCGTCAATCACCGGCTGAACGTGGCCCTTCTGATCGGCGGTGTGTCGTTCGATGAACAGGAGCGCAAGCTGGAACGTGGTGCCGATGTTCTCATTGCCACGCCCGGTCGCCTGCTCGATCATTTCGAACGCGGCAAGCTGCTCCTGACTGGCGTTGAAATTCTCGTCATCGACGAGGCAGACCGTATGCTCGATATGGGGTTCATCCCCGACATTGAGCGTATCTGCAAGCTCATTCCGTTTACGCGTCAGACGCTTTTCTTCTCGGCCACCATGCCGCCGGAAATCACCAAGCTGACCGAACAGTTCCTGCATTCGCCAACGCGCATTGAAGTTGCAAAGGCTTCATCCACGGCCAAAACCGTGACCCAGCGCTTGGTAAAATCCAGCAAGAAGGATTGGGACAAGCGTGCTGTTCTGCGCGATCTCATCCGTGCGGAAGGCGATACGCTCAAGAACGCGATCATCTTCTGCAATCGCAAGAAGGACGTGTCCGAGCTTTTTCGCTCGCTGACCCGGCACGAATTCAACGCCGGTGCCTTGCATGGCGATATGGATCAGCGCGCGCGCATGACCATGCTGGCGAACTTCAAGGAAGGCAAACTGCAGCTGCTGGTGGCTTCCGATGTTGCTGCGCGCGGTCTCGACATTCCTGACGTGAGCCACGTTTTCAATTTCGACATTCCGATCCACTCGGAAGACTATGTTCATCGCATCGGTCGTACCGGTCGCGCAGGGCGTTCCGGCAAGGCATTCACGATCGTGACGCCTTCCGATACGAAATATCTGGCAGCCATCGAGAATATGATCGGCGAAAAGATCGAATGGCTCGACGGTGATCTGTCGACGCTGCCAGCCGCTGACGAGGCAGACGATCAGCGCAAGGGCAAGAATGCTCGTGGCAAAGGCAAGGATGCCAAGGGCAAGGACAAGCCGAAAGAGAAAGCAAAGGCGAAGTCTGCCGAAGTTCTCGATCCTGCCGAACAGCCGCAGCCAGTCATCGAAGCCAGCGAGCGCCGCGATGCGATCCGCGCTTCCAATGACGAGCGCCGGGGCAAGCCGCAGCATGAGCAGAAACGCCGTCGTGATCGTGACGATGACGGCCCGACGCCTGTTGGTTTTGGCAACGATATTCCAGCCTTCATGTTGATTCCGACGGGAATCTGACTGAAGCAGCAGGAAAATGGATCAATCGGCTGCGAAGCTAAGGCTTCGCAGTCGATTTCTTTTTGGGCTTGGTTTTTTCGCTCCGCAGGGCTGCATCATAGGCAAGGCGCGCCCAGTGCGTCATCACTTCCGGATCGTCGAAAGCTTCGCTTGGCACGCTCCAATAGGGCATGGCAATTGGATCCCCACCCTTACGACCTTCATAGGTCCACTGGGTCGCGCCGGAGTCGATGAATTCCGGAATGGTTATCTCGTCAGCTTTGAAGAGCAGCTCGTCGCGGACGACGAGTGCAAAGATCAATCCTTGATGATAAATGCCCTTACCACCGAACATTCGCCGGATGCTGATAGAGCCGAAGTCCTGCAGCAAATCGCGAAGAGCTTCGTCATCCATCGGCGAACACCTTGTCCTAGGTCAGGCCGCGCCCTGCATCTGGCGAAGGCTTTCGGGAGAGGCAGCTTTAATCTCGACAGATTCACCGCAACCGCAGGCAGATGTCTGGTTTGGATTGTTGAAGACAAAACCCGTGCGCAGCGTGGTCACTTCGAAATCCATCTGGGTGCCAAGCAGGAACAGAACAGCTTCAGGCGCGATGAAAACCTTTGCGCCGTCATTCTCGACTACATCGTCACCAGCTTTGGCCTCGGTCACGAGATCGATGGTGTATTCCATCCCGGCGCAGCCGCCTTTTTTCACGCCCACCCGGATACCAAGAGCGCCATCCCGAGATGCGATGATCTCGCGAACGCGATCAGCTGCTTTATCAGTTAGCGTCATGACTGCGAAACGGCCCATTTTCTCTCTTCCGGTATCGTGCTGGCATATGAACGGAGAATCGTTCAATCATATCGCAGCAGGCTGAGTTTCCTCTGCGTCTGCCACGTTTTCACTATAGTTAGTGTTGTAACATCATTACTGCAATACACCAAATCGGGAGCGCCGCTGAAGCGTTCCGCAATAAGTTTGCTAGGAAGAGGAGAAGCGAATGTCGAATGACCGGATGAAACCTCTGATGCTGGCTGCTGTGATCGGCCTTATGGGCACAGGGCTGACAGGCTTTTCGGTTGAAGCTACCCTGGCACAAAATCCGCCGAAGGCCGCACCCGAAGAAACGCCCAGAAATGTTGAGGAGAAGCACGATAAAGCTGCCAAGCCGGTTGAGGAAACCAAACCTTCCGAGCAGACGCAGGATGCGGCTGGTGGCGTAATTGTCCCCGATTATCGCGATGATCGTTCCACACCACAGGCCCTGATCGAATCCTATTACAATGCGATCAACCGCAAGGAATATACCCGAGCCTACGGCTATTATTCCGAGGAGGGGCGGGAGCCTGATTTCAAAACCTTCGTCAAGGGCTATGAAAATACCAAAAGCGTCAAAGTTGCGCTGCGTAAGACAGATCCTGATCCCGGTGCCGGACAAATTTATTGGAGCCAGCCTCTGGCCATCGAGGCCGAAACCAACGACGGCAAGAAGGAAGTCTTTACGGGGTGTTATACGATTCACCTCACAAATCCGGCTATGCAGGAAGAGCCGCCGTTCAAACCGATGCAGATCATGACGGGCTCTTTGACGAAATCTCCTCTGGAACTTGAAAAGAGCGTGCCGGAGACCTGCGAAGCGCCATAAGAAAACCGTTTGAAAATAGCGCTTGACCTTACCACGGTGGAACGCTGCACTTTGTGGTCATTCCTGAAGGAGTGACTGAGCTTATGAAATTTTCCATTCCCACGATGAAATGCGACGGTTATGCCGATAACATTACCGTCGCGCTGCGGAAGCTTGATGTAACTGCGCCCATCGAAATCAATCTCGACAGCAAAGCGATCGAGTTTGATACCAACCTTCCACATGATGCGGTGCTTTCTATGCTGGCGACAGCTGGCTATCCGGCATCAAACGCTCAATAATGTGATCTTATGGCACTTGCAGCGGTGCATTCTCAAAGCTAGTTGGCCGGAAACCGACGACGTGTTTCAGTGAGCATGAATACCGCAAATGCTGTGTTTCATTGACTGGGCTCGCGATTTTTGCCACATCAACGGCAAATCTCGTTTATGGTGTCCCGGCAGCGAGAATTGGATTTGAGCGTGTAATAGGACGACGCGGATCAATCTTTGCTGCAGGCGCTGATGGCATGAAATATCGCATTCCGCGACAAGGAAGGGTTTAGGGCTATGGCAGCCGATTTCCAGGAACTTCGCACGAAGATGGTCGACAACCAGATCCGTACAACGGACGTAACCGATCTGGCGGTTATAGATGCTTTCCTGGCCGTCCCGCGCGAGGCTTTCGTGCCCGCCGCCCGTCAGGTGCTTGCCTATATCGATGAAGATCAGCTTCTTGAAAGCGAAAGCAAGCAGCCGCGCTATCTCATGGAGCCTTCGCCTTTCGCCAAGCTCGTACAGCTCGCTCGCGTTAAGAACACAGACGTGGTTCTCGATGTCGGTTGCGGTACCGGCTATTCGGCAGCCAT
The DNA here is from genome assembly GCF_041929965.1 of Brucella oryzae. NCBI lineage: Bacteria > Pseudomonadati > Pseudomonadota > Alphaproteobacteria > Hyphomicrobiales > Brucellaceae > Brucella > Brucella oryzae. The sequence continues at coordinate 53,229 of NZ_JBHEEO010000014.1, forward strand.
TCTTTCCAAGCTGGCAGGCTCGGTCATCGGCCTGGAAAGTGATTCCTTATTATCCGCGGCTGCGACCGCCCGTCTCGCTGAATTAAGCTATGACAATGTTGTGATTGTTTCAGGCGAACTGCAGGCAGGCTATCCATCCGAAGCACCTTATGACGTGATTGTTATCGAAGGTGCGGTCGATTTTGTTCCTGATGCGTTGCTTAGCCAGTTGAGGGATGGCGGACGGCTCGTCGCCGTCGAAGGTCGCGGAAATGCGGGAGTTGCACGGATTTACGTTAAAGAGAATGGTGTTGCATCGGGACGCGGTGTGTTCAACACTGCCGTTCGTCCGCTACCCGGATTCGAACGTGTTCCACAGTTCGAGTTTTAATTTTAGCGGATGATACAATTCTGCAACGCTGCGGAATTTGTTTGTGCAAGCTCTGGCGGGGGCAATGGAAATAACCGAATTTAGAGGTTATTAGGATTTGCCCGAACCGATCGGTTCGATAGTTGGATTCGTTTGTTCTTAAAATGAGGTACCCGGTGTTCAAAACGTGCAAAGGACTGGTAGCGGCCGCAGCATTGTTGTCTGGCACCATTTTAACGGGGCAGGCGGCGTTTTCGGAGACGTTAACCGGCGCTCTCGTGAAGGCCTACAAGAACAATGCTAACCTGAACTACTCCCGTGCGGGGGTCCGTGTGACGGATGAAGGCGTGGCCATTGCCAAGTCCGGTTATCGTCCTCAGATCACCGGCTCTTATAATGTAGGGCATGGCAAGACGCCGACAAGTCGGGGATATCGTACGACAGGCACATTCGGCATTGAGCTGAATCAAATGCTGTTCGATGGGTTTCAGACCAAGAACAACGTTGCCGCAGCAGAAACACAGGTCTTCGCCCAGCGTGAAAACCTCCGCAACGAAGAGCAGAACCGACTCTTCGAGGCGGTAACTGCCTATATGGATGTCTATCAAACGCGTCAGATTGCAACCCTGCGTGAACGTAACCTTGCAGCCCTGAACGAACAGGTTCGTGCTGCTCGCGCTCGCCTCGATGTGGGTGAAGGGACGCGCACGGACGTTGCCCAGGCGGATGCCAGCCGTTCAACAGCTGTTGCCGCGCTGAACGCTGCTCGTGCAGATGTCAAATCGGCAGAAGCAACCTATGTGCAGGTGATCGGCGTTCAGCCGGATAAGCTTGCGACTGCAGCGGCAGCAAGAAACCTGCCGAGCTCGCCTAATCAAGCCTTCTCCGTTGCGGCGGCCGGACATCCAGGCATTCTGGCCACGCAGTACGCCGTTAATGCCGCTGGATATAATGTGAAGGCTAAAGAGGGCGCTTTGCTTCCTTCCGTCGGTCTCACAGCAAGTGCCAGCCGTCTCGATACTTATTCCGGCGACGGTGGTTCGCAGACAGACGGTAACTCGGCTTCCATCGGCGTCGGCGTCAGCATTCCGATCTATACTGGTGGTCGCAATTCGGCTCAGGTTCGTCAGTCCAAGGAACAGCTCGGCCAGGCACGCATCGAAGTCGACGTCGTCCGTGATCAGGTTCGTCAGGCAATCGGCTCTGCATGGTCGCAGCTTGAAGCCGCTCGTGCGTCGGTCAAGGCAAACCGTGACGGTATTTCTGCTGCACAGCTTGCTCTCGATGGCGTCATCGAAGAGCGCAAGGTTGGACAGCGCACAACGCTCGACGTTTTGAATGCCCAGAACGATCTCATCACGGCGCAGATCGCTCTGGTTGAATCCGAACGTAACGTCGTTGTTGCCAGCTACGCTCTCTTGATGTCAACTGGCCGCATGACCGCCAGCCAGATGGGCTTGCAGGTTGCCGAGTACAAGCCGGAAGAGCATTACAAGGCTGTCAAGGACAAGTGGTTCGGCCTGCGCACGCCGGACGGTCGTTGATTGTTCGTCATTGTATGAGACTTGAAAAGGCGCCTTCGGGTGCCTTTTATTTTGCCGTCGATTCGACTTTTGTTGGCGCTGACAATTCTTAACAAATCCATAAAGCTGTGAGTTTGAACCGTTGCGCCTTGGCTGGGGATTCTCAAATGCGGGATCGTCCGCTACCCTTAATCCATTGATTCTCTGTCTTTTGCAGACAATGTCGCAATACAGGAAAACGGATAGTAGCCATGGCACAGACATCCAGCGCAGCACGTGAACCGTCGATGGAAGAGATTCTCGCTTCCATCCGCAGGATCATTGAAGACAGCGATGTCACCCGCCAGCCAGCACCGCTAGCAGCGGCATCTTCAGTTCATGGAAAGGTTGCGGAATTCCGTCGTCCAGTCACCGAGCAGCCCGAAAAGCCTGCAATGATGCGCAATGTGTTTCAGGACGAGCCGACATTACGCGGCCCGATCAGCGAGCCGACGCAGGCGGCGCTTGAACCCGAAATCGAAGCCGAGGATGAAGTTATTCTCGATGCCGGGAATGACGACCATTCCCACGCCAGGACTAAGTCACCCTTGGAGCAGCCAGACGAGGCGGGCATATCTCTGGATGAAATCGACCTTTCGGTTGAAGCCGGGATTGCTGAAGCAGTTGACGAACTGCTCGAACCTGAACTTGATGCAGAAACGGAACTGGAACCTGCTGTCGCCGGGTCGGAAGCTCCGGTTCAGCCCGAGGCCGCAGCACCAATTGCGGAACCTGTCGCAAAGATGCAGCCTGCTGCCCATATGTTGTCACAGATCGCTGAACGTCAGGTCGCGGCGGCATTTCAGGACTTGAACCACGCAGTTCGGGCAGAACCGCGACGCTCGTTCGACGATATCGCTGCGGAACTTTTGCGCCCGATGTTGCAGGACTGGCTCGACAATAATCTGCCGACGCTTGTTGAGCGGCTTGTTCGGGAAGAAATCGAGCGCGTGGTTCGCGGCGAACGATAAGCGGCATAAGCCGATCTGTTGAAGTGTTACCCGTCTGTGCAACAGGCGGGTTTTCACTTTTAAGGTGGTCGCAGGGGCACAATCACTTTTAAAGTGATTTGTCAGCTGTTAGTTGCTATTGAGCCTTCAATCCTTTCATCCCGCATAAAGACCGGATAATTCCATGCTTGAGAAGACCTATAACGCCGCGGCGATAGAGCCGAAAATTGCTGAACGCTGGGAAGAAGCGGGTGCATTCAAGGCGGGTGCGGGCGCGAAGCCGGGAGCTGATCCGTTCGCTGTGGTCATTCCGCCGCCGAACGTTACCGGATCGCTGCATATGGGCCACGCGCTTAACAACACGATCCAGGACATCATGGTTCGCTTCGAGCGCATGCGCGGCAAGAACGTGCTGTGGCAGCCCGGCATGGATCATGCGGGCATTGCAACGCAGATGGTTGTCGAGCGCCAGTTGATGGAACGGCAGGAACCGAACCGTCACGCCATGGGCCGCGAAAAGTTCATCGAACGGATCTGGCAGTGGAAGGCTGAATCCGGCGGCATGATTTCCAACCAGCTGCGCCGTCTTGGTGCCTCGTGCGACTGGTCGCGCGAACGCTTCACCATGGACGAAGGGCTGTCGCGCGCGGTTCTGGAAGTTTTCGTCACACTATACAAACAAGGGCTCATCTATCGCGACAAGCGCCTGGTCAACTGGGATCCGAAGCTGCTGACGGCAATTTCCGACATTGAGGTCGAGTCGCGCGAAACGAAAGGCCATCTGTGGCATTTCCGTTATCCGCTTGAGAATGTCCCGTTCGATCCGGAAAACCCGCATACTTACATCGTCGTTGCGACGACCCGTCCGGAAACCATGCTGGGCGATACAGGTGTTGCGGTCAATCCGAAGGACGAACGCTACCACGCTCTGGTAGGAAATGATGTCGTTCTGCCGCTTGTCGGTCGTCATATTCCAATCGTTGCCGACGATTATGCCGACCCGGAAGCCGGTTCCGGTGCCGTCAAGATCACGCCTGCACACGACTTCAACGATTTCGAAGTCGGCAAGCGCAATGAACTGCGCGCTATCAACATTCTGACGACGAATGCTTCGATCACGATCAAGGACAATGTTGATTTCCTCGAAGGGCTGCAGCTGACGCCTGAATTGAAGGCGCTGATTCACGAACTTGAGGGGCAGGACCGCTTTGCAGCCCGCAAGCGTATCGTCGAACTGATGGACGAGCGCGGCTATCTCGAAAAGATCGAGGATCACACACACGCTGTACCACACGGCGACCGCGGCGGCGTTCCGATCGAGCCTTATCTGACCGACCAGTGGTATGTAAACGCTGCCGAACTTGCCAAGCCTGCAATGGCGGCGATACGGGAAGGCAAGACGAAAATTGTCCCGACGAATTGGGAAAAGACCTATTTTGACTGGATGGAGAACATTCAGCCATGGGCGGTTTCTCGCCAACTCTGGTGGGGGCACCAGATACCGGCATGGTATGGTCCTGATGGCCAATATTTTGTCGAGAAAAGCGAAGAGGAGGCGCGAGTTGCCGCACGCGCGCACTATGGTGAAGACGTCACGCTAGAGCGCGATACGGACGTTCTCGATACATGGTTCTCGTCGGCGCTGTGGCCGTTCTCGACGCTCGGCTGGCCGGACAAGACGCCGGAACTCGCAACCTATTACCCAACCAGCGTTCTGGTTACGGGATTCGATATCCTGTTCTTCTGGGTCGCCCGCATGATGATGATGGGTCTCCATTTCATGGAGGAAATCCCGTTCCATACCGTCTATTTGCATGCTCTGGTTCGCGACAAGCACGGCGCGAAAATGTCGAAGTCGAAAGGCAATGTCATTGATCCGCTGGAGCTGATGGATGAATATGGTGCCGACGCGCTGCGGTTCACCCTTGCGATCATGGCTGCTCAGGGCCGTGACGTTAAGCTCGATCCGGCGCGTATTGCAGGCTATCGCAATTTTGGCACCAAGCTCTGGAACGCGACGCGCTTTGCCCAGATGAACGGCGTGAAGCTCGACGCCGGTTTCAAGCCGGAAAACGCCAAGCTTGCCGTGAATCGCTGGATTCTTACAGAGTTGACCAAGGCAACCCGTGCTGTGACGGAAGGTATTGACACTTACCGCTTCAATGAAGCCGCAGGTGCTGCCTATCGCTTCGTGTGGAACCAGTTCTGCGACTGGTATCTGGAATTGCTGAAGCCGATCTTCATGGGTGACGATGAAGCTGCGAAGGCCGAATCTCAGGCGACAGCTGCCTACTGTCTTGACCATATCTATAAGCTTCTGCACCCGTTCATGCCTTTCATGACGGAAGAACTCTGGACCTTGACTGCAGGCGAGGGGCAGAAGCGCGATACGGTGCTGGCGCTTGCAGCCTGGCCGGAACTGTCGTTTGAGGACGAGGAAGCTGCTGACGACATCAACTGGTTGGTTGATCTCGTCACCGGAATTCGTTCTGTTCGCGCCGAAATGAACGTACCTGCCGGTGCAATTGCTCCGGTTGTGGTGTTGGATGCCAATGCGGCAAGCATTGATCGTTTTGCCCGTCACGACGCGGCGATCAAGCGTCTCGCGCGCGTTGAAAGTGTTTCGTTCGAAGCACAGGCTCCCAAGGGTTCGGCACAGATGCTGCTGGGTGAGGCAACTATCTGCATACCGCTCGGCAACCTGATTGATCTTAAGGCTGAATCTGCACGCCTCGCCAAGGAAGCTGGCAAGATTGCCGCCGAAATGGATCGTATAGAGAAGAAGCTCTCCAATGAAAAATTCGTGGCAAATGCGCGCGAAGAAGTCGTTACAGCGGAACGCGAACGTCTGATCGAGCTGCAGGAAGCGGCGCAACGTGTTGCGACTGCCGAGTCACGCATCCGTGATGCAAGCTGAATTGACCTGACGTAGGAAAGCGAGATTCGACCGCGAATCACGTGCCCGGCAATGCGATGTCTGCCGGGCATTTTATTTGCAGCGGCAGGTATGAGACGTGATTTCATTGTCGAAACGGTTCATCGAACCGCCGTTTCGATTGTTTTTCGATGTTGTTGCTCTTTAGCAACAAGGCCAAAAATGGGCCGAAAATGGGCCAATTTAGGCACGGTTTTATGTCAGTGGCATCGAGTTTTCCTAATGAAGCGCCCTGAATGCGGATGTTTCAGGCATTTTCGACCAATTATCCCAAAGTTGAGCCCACCCCATCCCAATTAATGCTTCTTGCGGGATGAATCGTTCCTGATTTACGTTTCCGTCAACGTTAATATCGTTGCTGTGTGGGAGGACATTTATGAGTGTACAGCGCGTGAAAATGGCAGGAATGGTCGCGGCTCTCCTCGGCAGCGCGGTTGCTGCCAATGCAGGTGGCTTCGAGCGCAGTTCGCAGGATTTTGATATTCTCTTCGAAAAAGGGAATGCTGTCGAAGCTGGTGCGACGGTCGTGATGCCACAGCGTAAATTGAAAAATATTCGCGCGAACCCAGGTGTCCCGACGCTACCGGTCGTGCCTTACGGATCGGATAAGGGCCAGCCATGGTCGACATCTGTCGACGAAGCAAAGACTTACTGGGTCCCCAAGGTATCTGCCAAGTTCGATTTGACCGATGATCTGGCCTGTGCGGCCCAGTATCGCGAACCTTGGGGTATCGAGACCGATGTGGGTCTCAACACGCTTCGCGCGTTCACTGCAGTCGAGCAGAAAATTTCGTCACGCGACTTTGGCCTGAACTGTTCGTATCGGTTTGCCGTCAGCGAAAAATCCTATTTCAGAATTCTGGGTGGCGTCAGCTATCAGGAACTGAAGGGCTATCAGACCCGTCTGATCCCGCCAACGACCCAATTCAGAGGTAATTTCCGCGTCGCGACGCTCGATGTAGAAGACGGTTCGGTTGGCTGGCGTCTGGGCGCGGCCTACGAGATCCCTGAATATGCCATGCGGGCATCTCTCGTCTATCAGTCTGAGGTCAAGTACAACCTCGACGGTACGATTGACAATCTCATGCTGAACCCGCTCACAGGACAGGGCATCCCCTTGAATGTGACCAGCGATATCGCTGCTCCACAGTCAGTCGAATTCAAGTTCCAGACGGGTATTGCACCTGATTGGCTTGCTTTCGGTTCTGTTAAATGGACGGACTGGAAGAGCATTCAGCAGGCGACTTTCGTGTCTAACGGCAATCGCGGTCTGCCGGATGGAGCCAAGATCACTTCACTTGATCTGTACTACCAGGATGGTTGGACCGTTTCCGGTGGTGTCGGTCATAAGTTCAATGAACAATGGTCGGGTGCGGCAACTGTAACCTGGGATCGCGGCACCAGTACGGGCTGGACCTCTCAGACCGACGTCTGGCTGTTTGGTTTGGGCGCTAACTACAAGCCGAATGATGTCGTTGACGTGCGCTTGGCTGGCGCTATCGGCTGGCTCGGTTCGGGTGAGTTGAGGGATTCGATCAGCACCGGCGATTTTGGTAACGATCTGGTCAGCGCTCTTTCGCTCACTGCCAAGGTCAAGTTCTAAGTTCTTGATGCGCATGAAAAAGCCCGGCGTTGCCGGGCTTTTTCGTTTGGCGTGGTCTTGATTACTGTTCAAGCCGCGCAAGCAATGAAGACGTATCCCAACGGTTACCGCCGATTTTCTGCACTTCCTTGTAGAACTGGTCCACCAGCGCTGTGACGGGCAGAAGCGCGCCATTGCGGTCGGCTTCCTCAAGGCAGATGCCAAGGTCCTTGCGCATCCAGTCGACGGCAAAGCCGAAATCATATTTTCCCGCATTCATCGTGCCCGACCGGTTTTCCATCTGCCAGGAACCTGCCGCGCCCTTTGAGATGACCGAAATCAGCTTTTCGATATCGAGCCCTGCTTTCTTGCCGAAATGGATGCCTTCGGCCAGCCCCTGAACGAGACCGGCAATGCAGATCTGGTTGACCATCTTTGCAAGCTGGCCTGAGCCGACCGGCCCCATGAGGCCAACCATGCGCGCATAAGCGTCGATAACCGGCTTGGCACGCTCGAATACGGCTTCCGGTGCCCCGACCATGACAGTCAGAACACCGTTTTCAGCGCCAGCCTGCCCACCGGAAACGGGGGCGTCGATGAAATGGAAACCGCGCTTCTGTGCTTCGACATCCAGTTCGCGAGCGACCTCCGCAGATGCAGTCGTGTTGTCGATGAAAATCGCGTCCTTCTTCATGGTGGAGAAGGCACCATCCGGACCGATGGTCACAGAACGGAGATCATCATCATTGCCAACGCAGGCGAAAACAAAGTCTGCATCACGCACGGTTTCGGAAGGTGTCACGGCAAAGCTGCCACCGAATTCCTTGGTCCATTTTTCGGCCTTTGCCGTTGTGCGGTTATAAACCGTGACGTCGTGACCGCCCTTGTTCTTGAGGTGACCTGCCATGGGATAGCCCATGACGCCTAAGCCCAGAAAGGCGACTTTAGCGGGTGTCGTCATTCGTTCATTCCTCTGAAAAATTCTAGAAATCAGGTGAGGGGTGTCATAACGGCCGCCTGATAGGCCAGTCGTTGCTTGAGACGGTCATACCAGTCTTCAAGACGTGGAAGAGAAGGGCGTTCAATCGGAAACTCAAACCAGGCATAGGCATAGCAGCCGATGGGAATATCGCCGATACCGAAATTCTCGCCCGAGAACCAGGACGCTTCCTTCAAGCCCTCATTGGCAATCTGCATCGAATGCGCAAGGCCCTGAAGACTGTGTTCCAGAATGACTGGATCGCGTTCGGCTTCAGGCAAGCGGATCAGGTGTTTCATGACATTGCTGAAATTGGTGTAGAAGGATGAGGAAGCCCAATCCATCCACTTTTCGGCCTGCGCACGCTTGGCCGGATCTTCGATCCACAGCATGTCCCTACCGTAAGCTGCTGCAAGATAACGCGTGATGGTATTGGATTCCCATAGCACCGTGTCGCCGTCTTCCAGCAAGGGGATCAGCCCGTTCGGATTGCGGGCGAGATAGGCCGGGTCTTTCAATCCACCGAACTGGCCGCCGACATCGATCTGTTCATAGTCGAGATTAAGTTCACGCGCTGTCCAGAGCGCCTTCTTCACATTGGTGGAATTGATACGACCCCAGATTTTCAGCATGACTCAACCTGTTACCTTACTGTTGGAAGCTGCATTCTAAACAGATCGCCCCCGGAAACCGCAAGGCTCCGAGGGCGGTATTTGGGCTTTATGCCGACTTGGCGTTCTTTAACGAACGAGATGGCGTGTCAGCCTTCTTTCGAGAAAGTCCCAAACGTGCCGCAAGCATTCGACGATCAGCAGATAAATGACCGCAGCCCAGAGATAAGTCTGGAAATCGAACGTCCGCGAATAGGCACGGCGCGTTTCACCCATCAGATCAAGCACTGTGATGATAGCCACAATGGCCGATCCCTTGATCATCAGGATGATTTCATTGCCGTAAGGACGCAAGGCCACGATAAGCGCCTGCGGAAGAATAACTTTCCAGAACGTCACACGCTTGGAAATGCCAAGCGCTGCAGCACCTTCCCATTGGCCCAACGCCACGCTCTGGATAGCGCCGCGCAGAATTTCGGCCTGATAAGCTGCGGTATTGAGCGAAAACGCCAGAATGGCGCAGTTCCACGCATCGCGGAAAAAGACCCAGAGCCCAATGCTTTCCAGAGCCGGGCGGAAAGTGCCGAAGCCGTAATAGATAAGGAATGTCTGCGCCAGCAGCGGCGTGCCGCGGAAGAAATAGACATAGCCGAAGGCAATTCCGCGCAGCCACCGATTGTTGGACATGCGCGCAGCCGTAATCGGCAACGAGAGGAGGGCGCCTATGACAATCGATACGGCAACCAGTTTCAACGTTATCAGAAGCCCTGACCAGTAGCGTGGCCCGTAGGTTTCAAACAGATCTATACGCCATGCATTGTAGAGATAGATGGCAAGGCCCACGAAAAGAAGGAACCAGAGAGCGACGATAATATGGCCCGCAATGCGCATCCGCGTCCATTGCTTGACGACCGGTGGCGGAGCCATGGCAGGAATCGCCGTATGGGAAACTGTCTGGGTCATATCATGCACCTCGCGAACGGTTGGCGCCCGCATCGGCCCAGCGGGCAATGCGATCGATGAAGTAGGAGGAGATGATTGCGAGAACCAGATAGAGCAGGCAGGCAATACCGAAGAACAGGAACGGTTCCTTGGTCACACGTGCGGCAATGGAGGTCTGTCGCAGAATATCGGACAATGTGATGACCGAAACCAGCGACGTATCCTTGAGCAGCACCAGCCAAAGATTGGCAAGGCCGGGCAGGGCGATGCGGATCAGCTGTGGCAGGATGATCTTGCGCATGGTCTGCCAGTGCGACAGGCCAACTGCATAGCCGCCTTCATATTGCCCGCGCGGGATTGCGCGGAAGGCAGAAAGGAAGACTTCGCTCGAATAGGACGAGAAGACGAATCCCAGCGCGACCATACCCGCGCCGAACGCATTGATTTCGACATTGGCCTCGATGCCGAGGAGGCTCAAAAGCCGCTGCAGCCCAAGAGAAGCGCCAAAATAAACAAGGAAGAGCGTAAGAAGTTCCGGCAAGCCACGGAAGATCGTGGTGTAGATGTTCGCGGCCAGCCTTATCGACGGCTCGCTGGATTGTTTGCCGATGGCAACCAGAAATCCCAACGCAAGACCAACGGGAAGTGTTGCGAGAGCCAGTGAGACGGTAACCAGAAGGCCCCAGGCAATACTTGCGCCCCAACCGTCGGGACCGAAACTCAACAAAGTGGCGTAATGTTCCATGCGCCTATTCTTTTTCCTAAAGGCATTTGCCTATGTTTTCAACGCCTGCGAGGACCAGCCCGGCGAGGCTTGTGCGGCATGCCCGTACAAATGTTTTGCGCCGATTTGCAGGAAAGCAAACCGGCGCATAGGTGTCAGTTTTTGATTAGTTTTCGGCCCCATAGGCATCGAAGTCAAAGTACTTGTCATTGACTTCCTTGTACTTGCCATTCGCGCGGATCGCCTTGATGGCTGCGTTGAATTTTTCAACCAGCTCCGGACGGCCCTTCTTGAATGCAACGCCTGCGCCCGGACCATGAATCTCGATAACCGGCGGGAAAGTGCCAACCATCTTGCAGCACGCGCCGTCTGGAGACTTCAGCCATTCGGCCAGCGTCACACTGTCGTCGTTGACTGCGTCGAGACGACCGTTAGCGAGATCAAGACGGTATTCTTCCGCCGTCGGATAGGCCTTGATCGTGCTGTCGGTGTAGGTCTTTTCCGAGTAGTTGGCGTGTGTGGTGGAAACTTGAACGCCGATGGTCTTGCCGGCGAGGTCTTCCTTGGTCACTCCCTTGATGTCGGTGTCCTTTGGAGCGGCTATGCCCGGAGGCGTGTTGTAATACTTGTTGGAGAAGTCGACCTGCTTCTTGCGCTCGTCCGTGATGGACATGGAGGCGATGAAGGCATCGAACTTGCCTGCCTGAAGGGCGGGAATAGCGCCGTCCCATTCCTGGGTGACGAATTCGCACTGCGCCTTCATTTCATCACAAAGCGCCTTGGCGATATCGACGTCGAAGCCCGAGAGGGTGCCGTCCGGCTTGATGAAGTTGAAGGGAGGATAGGCGCCTTCGGTGCCGATCTTGAGCTTGAGCGGCTCTTCTGCATTTGCAACACCGGTAGACATGCTGCCGATTGTGATTGCCAGCGCAGCAACAGATGCCGCGGCGGCGATACGCTTCAATACGCGCATTTTTAGTCCTCTCGTTTTGTTCTGGCTGGTTCCCTGATTATTTCTTCTGGCTCAGCCGCTTAAGGGGTAGTCACGACCGTGAAACTTTAAACTGCACGTTTGGTAGTGATTTCCCCCGGTCACTACCAATAGATGGTTGAGCCGATCATGCGCAATATTTTTTCGCGCCTCCATCCCCACCATCAAATCTGACAACGATATTCCCACCATTTTGAGACGATTGGCAAGATGGTCTGCGTAATTAAATTGTGTGTCCCAAAGGGGGATTTCTCGGCGTTTTCGGCAGAGCTTTGCCAGAGTACGGGGAATTGTGTCGTAAAAGAGGGGAATTATAGAGAGTCTCTCAAAGACCCATCTCGCCTTTGATGAAATCGGCTATTTGCTCGGTATCGTCGATGCCGAACACCGGCACTGTTTCACCTGGTTGGGGATGATCGCTGGCAATGGCGACAATAGCAGGATCGTCGGTCGAGAGAGGTGGCCCGGCATGACCACCTTCGCGACGCAGTTCGATTTTCTTGTGTGTCTCGCGTTTGTAGCCTTCGACCAGAATCAGATCGCAAGGCGTCAGCTTGGCCGCAATCTCCCATAGAGACGGTTCTTCTTCGCCCAGACCTTCATGCATGATTGCGTAACGCTGCGACGAGACGATAGCCACTTCCGCTGCTCCGGCCTTTCGATGACGCCAGGAATCGGTGCCTTCATGGTCGATATCGAAATTATGATGAGCGTGCTTGATGGTGGCGATACGATATCCACGTGCGGTAAGGCATGCGACCAGACGTTCGGTCATCGTCGTCTTGCCGGAATTTTTCCAGCCGGTGATGCCGAACAGCTTCTGGTTCATTCCATTACCTCAGCCAGTTTCTGCGCCGCCACAAGATCGTCGGGCCGGTTGATGTTGAAGAACGGATCATATGTTTCCGGGCTATTGCCAATGAAGGCAAGCGGAAAATCGACCGTCTCAAATCCGATATGCCCGCCGAAAGCGAAGACGCTGGCTCTGCTGGTATTGGCAAGCCAGGCTGCGAGTTCGTCTGCCAACCCGGTTTCCCACAGGCCGAAAATCGGATGGATCCGGCTAAGGGAACAGGCGAGAACAACGCGCGCTCCGGTTTCATTCCGACGCGAAAGAAGGTGGTCGGCGAGGTCATGGGGAAGGAATGGCGTATCTGCGGCTGTCGTCAGCAACAGCGAGGCCCCTCGTGCCTGCGTCAGTGCGGTCAGAATACCGACCAGAGGGCCGCCATGTTTTGCAGGCAAGTCCTTGATCACCGGTACGCCGAGATCGTTCAGGCGGGAATCGTCGCTATTCGCATTGATGATCAAAGTGTCGACCTGCGGTTTGATCCTTCTGACGACATGGGAAATGATGGTGCCGGTGCTGCCGAGCGGCTGGAGAAATTTGTCCCCCGAAACACCGCCTTCCTGCATACGGCTGGAAAGACCGCCAGCGATGATGGCGCCTGCAATCATGACGGTTCCACGCCGGTCGGGATCGTCGCAAGCGTGCTCTTGCTTCGCTCGCGCTTCTTCAGCACGTTCTCGCGATAGACCATGTAAACGCCGCTCCCGACCACCAGAATCGATCCCGCTATCGTATATATGTCAGGCGCTTCGCCAAAAACCAGCGTGCTGAGGCCGATTGCCCAGAGCAGGCTTGAATAGCGGAACGGCGAAACAAACGACACCTCACCCTCGCGCATGGCCAGAATGATGAAGTGATATCCGACGAGCAGAAGAACGGCAGCGATGGCCATGGCGCCGACTGCTGTAATTCCAACGGGCTGCCATCCACCCATTGGAACGGTCAGCGCACCGCCGGTCAGTGTGATGGCTATAGACGTCAGCGTTGAAAGATAAAGGGTGGGGACATGCGCAGGCACGCGACGCGTAGCGATATCTCGCGTGGCCGCAAAGCCTACGCTGGCAAGAAGAACGACAACGGCGACAAGGCTTGCGGCGCCATCCGTTCCCGGCCGGATTATAATGAGAACCCCGACGAGACCGATGAGAATACAGGACCAGCGACGCCAGCCCACTTTTTCCTTCAGGAAGAGTGCTGCTCCCAGCGTCACGACGAGGGGTGTAGCCTGAAAGACAGCCGAGCAGAATGCCTGCGAGAGGTGGCCAAGGGAATAAATATAGGTGACAGTGGCGACGACTTCCCCCGCAACGCGCAGGACGGTCATCTTTTCAAGCGAAAGACCGCGCAGTGCGCCGTGGCGCCAGGCCAGAAAACCAATCAGAACCGTTGCGAATATACCCCGGATCAGCATGTACTGTCCGCTGTTCATCTCGGTCAGGAGGTATTTTGTGATCGTATCGCCGATGGTGAAGGTACCCATGGCGAGAAGCATGAAAATACTTGCACGAAAATTTGCTGACTGCGGCACGATACAGAATCCAGTTTAGGCACTAAGCCTTGCAACTGCATACCGTTTTAAAGTCGATCTCGCGACAATTATTTCGGGCCGTTAGCTTTTTTAAGTATAAACCGTTCAGCCGCCGGTAAGACTCATGTGGCGAGCGACCGCCGGGCGATTGTGATCGCGGTCGATGATGAAATCATGCCCCTTCGGCTTGCGTGAAATAGCTTCATCAATCGCCTGATTGAGCAGCAGGTCGCTTTCGCTTTCCCGCAAGGCCTTGCGCAGATCGGCGTCGTCGTTCTGGCCAAGGCACATATAAAGCATGCCGGTGCAGGTGAGCCGGACGCGGTTGCAGCTTTCGCAGAAATTATGTGTCATCGGCGTGATGAAGCCGAGCCGACCGCCCGTGTCGGCAATCGTCACATAGCGGGCAGGGCCGCCTGTGCGGTAAGGAATATCGGAAAGCGTGAATTGCTGGGAAAGATCCTCGCGCACCTGCGAGAGCGGCAGATACTGGTCCGTGCGGTCGAATTCGATCTCGCCCATCGGCATTGTTTCGATGAGCGTCATATCCATGCCGCGACCATGCGCCCAGCGGATCAGTTCGGGAATTTCGTGATCGTTGAAATCCTTCAACGCGACCGCATTGATCTTGACGCGAATACCGGCGCGCTGTGCAGCTTCTATCCCCTCAAGAACGCGTGAAAGGTCGCCCCAACGGGTAATCTGGTGGAATTTTTCAGGATCGAGCGTATCCAGCGAGACGTTGATACGGCGTATGCCGCATTCCGCCAGCTCTTCGGCAAAGCGCGAAAGCTGCGATCCGTTCGTGGTCAGAGTCAATTCATCAAGCGCACCTAATTTCAGATGGCGCGAAAGCTGCTGGATCAGGTGCATGATATTCTTGCGCACCAAGGGTTCGCCGCCGGTGAGGCGCAGCTTCCTCACACCCTTTTCGATAAAGGCGGTGCAAAGCCGGTCCAGTTCCTCAAGTGTCAGCAAATCCTTCTTGGGCAGAAACGTCATGTGTTCCGCCATGCAATAGGTGCAACGGAAATCGCAGCGATCCGTCACTGAAACGCGAAGATAGGTGATGGCGCGCCCGAAAGGATCAATCATGGGTCCAGTCGGGGAAACAAGTGGCTGCGCTTGGTTTGTGTACATCATTAAGCCGTTGTTTCCACAAGATGCAGAGGAATGTGCTCGCCGTCTAACTAGAAATAGGATCTGCGAGCCTCAATGTCCAGTTTCACGCATGCGAAGCTCTTTCAATAATGACCGTGACTATTGCGATATTTTAACGCGGGGCCTATCAAAAGCTGGCGAAGAACCAAGCTGGAGAACGGTGATGAGTGAGGTCTGGCCGACTGAATTGCGCGTTTCGCACGACCGCAAACTGCTGACTGTAGCGTTCGACGATGGCCAGAAATTCGAGCTGACCGCCGAATTGCTGCGCGTTCTGTCGCCTTCGGCAGAAGTGCAGGGCCATTCGCCGGAACAGCGGATAACGGTTGGCGGCAAACGCAATGTCGAAATCATGAAGATGGAGCCGGTCGGCAATTACGCCGTCCGCATAACGTTCGACGATATGCACGATACCGGCCTGTTTTCGTGGACCTATCTCCACAAGCTCGGCACGGAGAAGGACACCTTATGGCAAACCTATCTCGATGAGCTCGCCGAAAAAGGCCTGAAGCGGGACCGCTGATCCCGCCTATCTATCAGTCCTTTTCCAGCATTTCCGATATGCGGCGCATCACATCGCCCATCGCGTTGCATTGCGCGGTTGTCGATTGCGCCATGACACGGTCGATCAGGTCGGTATAAATCGTCAGCGCATGTCCTAATAGCTTTTCACCCTTGGCAGTGAGCGTCAGACGCATCACGCGCTTGTCCGTCGGGTCGCCCTCGCGCACCAGCAAGCCGCGCTTTTCGAGCTTTGGCAGCAACATGGTGATATTCGAACGCCCGACAAGAATGCGACGCGCCAGATCGTGCTGGGATTCACCGGGATGGCGATAGATATTCATCAGCACATCGAGATCGGCGATCTTGAGATCGAAAGCCGATAATCCCTGGGCGAGGGCGCGTTCCACCGCCTTGCCGGCACGCGCAACGGCAATCCAGTTCTTGAAGCGTGGATTGTCCCACGGCAGTTTTTGAGTCTTGTCTTGCATTTTGTTCATTCTTGTACAATTATTTGTTCATGATTGAACATAATTGAGGCCCTGTCATGACGTCGTTTTCTTTACAGGTTACGCGATTCGGCCTGGGTGTGCTTGGCCGCATTGATGCCGACAAGGCAGGTCGCGCCGCATTCAGGATTTTCTGTCGAACGCCAAGCCGAAAGCCGAAGACCAAGGCTTATGCCGCACGACTTGAGCGGGCGAGCAATGAACTCAGCCAGGCAAAGCGGCTCGATCTGATTATCGATCGCGGGCTTATCGCAACCTATCTGTTCGAACCGGACAGCTATGTGGGAAGAACGTCGCTCGTCGTCCATGGATGGGGGTCGCGCACAGCAGATATGATGACGATCATTCGCGAACTTGTGGCGCGGGGTGAGCGGGTTGTTTCCATCGACCTGCCGGGGCATGGCGCATCGGCAGGCCGCACCCTCAACATGATACAGGCAATCGCCGCCGTTGATGTTGCGTGGCGCCAGTATGGTCCGTTCGATGCAATGATCGGTCATTCATTCGGCGGTGCGGTCATCGTCAATGCCGCAGCAGGCTCTCTCGGATGCTACCAGTCACACCGTCCGGCAAAGCTGGTAACGATTGCTTCCCCGCACTCCATGGCAGGTGTCTTTGACGGTTTTGGCAAAGTGCTTGGGCTCGGTCGTGAGGTGCGCAGCGCAATGAAGGAACAAGTCCGTTATATCGCGGCGCGCCCGATCACGGATTTCGACACCGATGTTCATTTGCGTCGTATGACGATCCCGACGCTCGTCATCCATGCGCATGACGACAAGGAAGTGCCCGCCATCTGTGCTGAAATGGCCGGTAAGGCAGGCTCTCATGTCAAGGTGCACTGGGCGGATGGTCTTGGGCATCGCCGCATTATCGCGAGCGCCGAAGTAGCATCGCTGGTGGCGGATTATCTTGATGATGCTCCGAGGTTAAGGCTGGTGGCCTGATTATACGTTGGGAAAAACCAGTTTCTCCCAACCGGCCATGGCGCCCAATGCCGTTGCGGTGAGGTCTTCGCGCGTTCCGCCATCGCGCGCGAGAATGGACATGCCGTTCTGGACTGTTGCGTAAAAGGTTGCGACCGCTTCGCAATTGACGGATGCCGGAATATCTCCATCACGAATGCCGCGCTCAAGCCGCTTCTTCAGTATTTCTATATTGGTCTGGCGGCGATTGCGCAGCACGTTGCAAACCTTGTCGCTTGACTGCGTGCGATGCAGCGCATCCAGCGCAATCATGCAGCCCCGCGGCACAGATTCCTGGCAATAGGCATTTATCGTGGCAAGCAGAAAGCGCTCGAAAGCTGCGCGAACATCCGGCGTTTCATCCAGTGCCGACCAGATTTCAACGCCGATTTCACCGGCATAAAGGGTGAGGGCTTGAAGATAGAGCTCTTCCTTGCTTCCGAATGCCGCATAGAGGCTTGGCGCATTGATACCCATAGCCATCGTCAGATCGGCCAGCGACGATCCGTCGAAGCCTTTTTCCCAGAATATAAGCATCGCAGCATGAAGCGCTGTTTCGCGGTCGAAGCTGCGGGGGCGTCCTTTTTCTGCCACGTCTGAACCTTTCTGTATCGATCATTAAATAAATGCCTTGACGGTTCTGCGCAAGCCTGTCAGCAATTATGTATCAATCGATACAGAAAGGAAATGGCATGTCTGCGGAAGCTTTGAACGGAAAGGTTGCCTTCGTCACCGGCGGAAGTCGCGGCATCGGTGCAGCGATTGCACACCGGCTCGCGAAAGATGGTGCGGCAGTTGTCGTCACTTATGTGAACGGCAAGGAAAAAGCTGAAGCGGTGGTTTCCGAAATCGTAGCCAATGGCGGCAAGGCTCTGGCGTTGAAGGCCGACAATCGCGATGCGAGCCAGATTGCCGCGGCAATCGAGAAAACGGTCAAGAATTTTGGCCGTCTGGACATATTGGTCAACAGCGCTGGCATCTGGCATGCGGCTCCGCTTGAGGAGATCACGCTTGCCGACTTCGATGAAGTGATGGCTGTGAACTTCCGGGCTGTCTTTGCTGCCGTTTCAGCGGCCACACCACATCTTGGCGCTGGCGGGCGCGTCATCACCATCGGCTCCAACCTCGCTGAAAGCGTGCCGTGGCCGGGCATCAGCCTTTATGCGGCAAGCAAGGCTGCGCTGATCGGTTTGACAAAAGGTCTGGCGCGCGATCTCGGCCCGAAGGGCGTTACGGTCAACGTCGTTCAACCCGGCTCCACCGATACCGACATGAACCCTGCAGCTGGCGAGCATGCCGAACAGCAACGCGCGCTTATCGCAACCGGCAGTTTCGGTTCGCCTGACGATATTGCAAGTCTGGTGGCCTGGCTTGCCAGCCCCGAAGGGCGTTTCGTATCCGGAGCTACCCTCACCATCGATGGCGGCACAAATGCCTGAAACTAAAAGGGCGGCTTGCGTCGCCCTCAGATTGATTACAAACCCCTCGATTTTTGGAAGCAGTCAAAAACGAGGGGTTTTGATTCCGATTTGTTCACGTTCTGAATCTGGGACGTTCCGTGAATCTGAGGTCATTTTGACCCTGCCGGAGGTTTGTCAGCAGCCTGAGGGCGGCTTGCGTCGCCCTTTCATTTGCTTAGAGCACAGATCTGATTCAATCAAATCTGTGCTCTAAGCGTTTGTTTCGTCGCATTATCCTACGCAAAACCGCTTCGCACTTTTGCTGGAAATGCTTTAACCCAGATTGAGTTCCTTGAAGAAATCATTGCCCTTGTCATCGATGACGATGAAGGCCGGGAAATCTTCCACTTCGATACGCCAGATGGCTTCCATGCCGAGTTCCGGGTATTCCACGACTTCGACTTTCTTGATGCAATCCTGTGCCAGACGGGCAGCCGGACCACCGATGGACCCCAGATAAAAACCGCCGTGCTGTCCGCAGGCTTCGCGCACCTGACGCGAACGGTTACCCTTGGCGAGCATCACCATGGAGCCGCCGAAGGACTGAAACTGATCCACATAGGAATCCATACGGCCTGCCGTGGTCGGTCCGAACGAACCGGAGGCATAACCGGCAGGTGTCTTGGCAGGGCCAGCATAATAGATCGGGTGGTTCTTGAAATAATCCGGCATGGCTTCGCCGTTTTCAAGCCTCTCACGAATTTTGGCATGGGCCAGATCGCGCGCCACAATGATTGGGCCGGAAAGCGATAGGCGCGTCTTGACCGGATGTTTCGACAATTCCTTGAGAATGTCCTGCATCGGCTGGTTGAGGTCGATCTTGACCACATGCGACGACAGTTTTTCCTCGTCGATATCCGGCATGTACTTGGCCGGATTGGTTTCCAGCTTTTCCAGAAAAATGCCGTCCCTGGTGATCTTTCCCTTGGCCTGACGGTCGGCCGAGCAGGAAACGCCGATGCCGATTGGCAGCGAAGCGCCGTGGCGCGGCAGGCGAATGACGCGGACGTCATGGCAGAAATATTTGCCGCCGAACTGAGCGCCGACGCCGAGAGACTGCGTCAGTCTATGGATTTCAGCTTCCATTTCGAGATCGCGGAAGGCGTGGCCGGTTTCGGAACCCTCGGTCGGCAAGCTGTCCAGATAACGCGTCGAGGCGAGCTTGACCGTCTTCAGGTTCATTTCAGCCGAGGTGCCGCCGATGACGATTGCCAGATGGTAAGGCGGGCAGGCGGCTGTTCCGAGGCTCAGTATCTTGTCCTTGAGGAAGTCGATCATGCGGTCGTGCGTCAGGAGCGATGGTGTTCCCTGATAGAGGAATGTCTTGTTCGCCGAGCCGCCGCCCTTGGCAACGAAAAGGAATTTGTAGGCGTCTTCGCCTTCTTCATAGATGTCGATCTGCGCAGGCAGATTGTTCTTGGTATTCTTTTCCTCGAACATAGAAAGCGGCGCCAGCTGCGAATAACGCAGGTTTTTCTTGTTATAGGCATCAAGCACGCCAGCACCCAGAGCATCGGCATCACCGCCTTCGGTCCAGACGCGACGGCCCTTCTTGCCCATGATGATGGCCGTGCCGGTATCCTGACACATGGGAAGCACGCCGCCTGCGGCGATATTGGCGTTCTTCAGAAGATCATAGGCAACGAAACGGTCGTTGTCCGTTGCTTCCGGATCTTCGAGAATATGGGCAAGCTGTTGCAGGTGGCCAGGACGCAGCAAATGATTGATATCGGCAAAAGCTGATTCCGAAAGCAGGCGAAGTCCTTCCGGATCGACAGTCAGAATTTCCTGCCCCTTGAACGTATCGATAGAGACATGATCGGAAGTCAGCTTGCGGTAAGGGGTGTCGTCTTCACCAAGAGGAAAAAGATCGGCGGCGCTTGCTTCTGCCATCGTGGTACCTCGCTTGCTTGCCAGCTGCACGTGTCGGAAACCTAATCTTATCCGGCTCGCGCTAAATGTTGATCGAAGCTCCGAAGGAGGGCTTCGGAACCGTAGTCTGTCGGGCTTTTAGCGCGATGCGGGATGGATGCCACTGCGTCACTTTGTTCAATCAGGTGATCCTGGCATGTCTCCCAAGAAGAAGCTTCAAACAATTGTGATAATCGCAAATCGGAAAATTGCTTCAGGAAACATTAGCGTTAAAAGTTTCTATACGAGATTCATAAATTCTATGCGCGAGATTCGGACGGATTCGCTTTTCAGCGAATGCATAAACTTTGGCGGTTTGAAATGCAGTTTTCCAGACACTCGCAGATGGATCAGAAGAGCAGCGCTGGACGCGGGATAAATATCCGCCACGCAGCCGCGATAGCTCTGGCAGCTTCGGTGTTTCTCCCCACAGCGCAGGCTGAGGCCGCAAATTCCCTGCTGGAACTTTTCCAGCAGCGTCGCCAGCAGCAGGTACAGCCAGCCCAGCCTGTCCAGCCGCAAGCCGCCCCCCGCGCTCCTGTAGCGCCAAATGCTGTCTCTGCCCCGCGTGCTGCCGTGCGCAGCCTTCCGCCAGCCCAGCGTGTGACTGTCAAAGGACCGCAGATTTACGACTACAAACCGGATGCTCTGGTCAATATCGATTTCAGCGCGCTCGACATGCAGGTAACTGCAGCAACCGAACCGGCCGTCGTCGATCCGCTGACATCGGGCATGTCGCCTATTCGTCCGCAGATTCGCGAAGAAACACCGGGCCAGCGCGCTTTCGATGCAGCGGTGGATTATCTGAAATCCGTGAATGTCAAAGCTGAGAAGGAGATCGCTCAGGCAATCGTCGACTATTATTCAAATGAGCGTTCCTTCATGTGGTCGGCCGACCACAAGGTACTGGACCGTGCCAAGAACGTTGCAGCCTTCTTTGCGCGCGCGGACGAAGACGGCCTCAATCCCGATGAATATGCGGTCACGATTCCGGCTGACAGTTTCGACGCTACCGTCGAAACCGAACGCCAGCAAAAGCTCGCAGAATTTGAAATTCGCATGTCAGCGCGTGCGCTGCGCTATGCCATCGACGCAGGCGAGGGGCGTGTCGTTGCAGACCGCCTCAGCGGCTTCCACGATCTGCCGCGCAATCGCGTCGATCCGAAGGCCGTTCTGGAAAGGCTGGCCACGGAGAGTGATCCATCCGCCTATCTGCATGGTTTCCAGCCGAGCAATGAGCAATATGCAGCATTGAAGCGCGAACTGGCGAATACCGAGCCGCCATCTGCCGAACCGATCCGCTTGTCTCTAAACGGCATCATCAAACCGGGTGATACCAATGACCAGCTCAGCAAGGTCGTTGCGCTGATTTCGAGACACGCTCCCGCCGATTATCTGGCAGAGCACAAGCAAGCGCTGGATACCCATGCAAGCGGCGATGTCTACGATCCTGAACTCGTCGCCGCCATCAAGGATTACCAGAAGCTTTCCGGCGGCACGCCCGATGGTATCATCGGTCGCAATACGGTGTCCGCCCTGCAGGGCGAGCAATCTTCCGTCAAACGCGACCGCATTCTTTATTCGATGGAACGCCTGCGCTGGCTCCCGCATGATTTCGGCACGCGTTACGTGATGGTCAATCAGCCAGCTTATCGCGCCGAATATTTCGAGGATGGAAAAGAAAAACTGGCGATGAATGTGGTTATCGGCTCGCCGACCCACCAGACCTACTTCTTCTACAACAAGGTCCAGACGGTGGTCTTTAACCCGTCATGGGGCGTGCCGCGTTCGATCATCCTGAACGAGATGCTGCCAAAGGTCATGCGAGATACGAGCTATCTCGACCGCAACGGCTACGAAGTCTATGTCGGCGGCAAGAAAGTTTCGGCCAGTGCCGTTAACTGGAGCGCAGTTGCTGCTGGCAAGGCTCATGTCGGCATTCGTCAAAAACCGAGCCTCGACAATGCACTCGGCGAACTCAAGATACTATTCCCGAACGCGCATGACATCTACATGCACGATACGCCGGCCAAATCCTATTTCAGCCGCGACATGCGAGCCCTGAGCCACGGCTGCATTCGTCTGGAACGACCACGCGATATGGCGGCTGCGGTTCTTGGAACATCAGTGACGGATTTGCAAAAATATTTTGGCAAGAATGAGCGTGGAATCAAGGTCAAGGAACCCGTGCCTGTCTTCATTTCCTATTTCACCGCATGGCCGGAAGCGGATGGGAAAATCCATTATTACGGTGATGTTTATAACCGCGATGCCGGTTTGCAGAAAGCATTCGACAAGACGGCGGATTCGCGTCTCGCAGCGCTCTGACATTTTGCTGTAAGCAAACAGAACGGCAATTATCATTCGATGATTGCCGTTTTTTGTTGTGATCCTGCGCGGCAGGAGATGCGATGAAAATCTCTGTGGGAGCATGTGGGCGAGGCGCTTGACTTATGCAGCCGCTGGCCAGTATATCCGCACCACCTTGATTGAGCTTGGCTCATCGGGCGTGTAGCTCAGCGGGAGAGCACTCCCTTCACACGGGAGGGGTCACAGGTTCAATCCCTGTCACGCCCACCATTCAACGATATTCTGTATTTCTCTAATCACTGAACCCGGCAATGATTGAAGCGTTTTGCTTTGTCAGTTTCCGTCACGTGCGCATAACGGGCCACAGATGCCATATCAGTCCAATGGCAGATCTAAGCGGCTTGATTTCCAAAGTACCGTTGGAGCAAAAAAGAAGTCGCTGAATCAGCAGTTATGGGGTAATGCTCCTCACGATCGATAGCGATATGGAAATATTCAGAAAATGGAATGGATTCCTGTATTCTTCGTAGCGTTCAAGGTTGTCGTGTTAGGCGCGGCCATGTTCTTCGCCATCAAGTGGCATTACGATGAAGATAAAAAGAAGAAGAATAGCGAAATAAGCGGGTCGTAGGCGTCCGCCTTATCGCGCACAACCATTGCCTTCCTGAACAAAAACCCCGCCGAAGCGGGGTAATGACTGCTGATTCTGCGGCAGCGGAGCTGGATCGGTTTCTTCCGCGCCAATGGCGATACGTCTATGTCAAAACCAGTTGTGAAGGCGAATATCAATTCCAGAACAGGTAACGGTCCTGCCAGACAACTCGGCACTGAGTTTCTATTTCGGCAGTGGATCGATGCGGGAATTCGTCGTGTAGACGTTCGGCAATCGGATTCAGCGAGAGGGTCTTGGGCATAATCAATTCGGCCCGGTCGGCTTGGGCGCTAATAGCATTCAGTAACAAAGCGTCTTCTGATCTCATCATAGAGTATCCTTATCGTGATGGGCATAAGCCAGTATTGAAAAATGCAAAGCAGGAAATTGTTCGCAAAAGGAGTGGCTGAAGGTCTGACAGCAGACGAAGCATATCAGCGAGCCGGATTGGAGCCTAATCGTGGCAATGCAATACGCCTGAAGGCAAATGAAAACATTTTGAAGCGAATTGATGAAATATGCTTCAGAGTGGCGAAGCAGGCCGATTGGAAAGGCCGGATTGAGGCTTCGTATGGGCGCTGATTTTGCTGAAGAGGCAAAGATGGAAGCCCTGCTTGTCGCCGCATGTGCAATTGTGGAAGCGAACGAATGCCGGGCAGTTAATCGAAGCAAGCCGGGCCGCTATTAGTTTTGACCGTTGACCGGTCGTTTCACCCACTCGCGGTAGTAAATTTCAGGGACGCTCATATCTCCAAAGCATGATGCATGCGGCAATCACGACAGCAGACGTCAGCACGCCTATGACAATAGAGAAAAGGACCATTGTATTACCCCTGCTGCCTTCGTTTTCTTTATTGAGCGGAAGAATGACCGAGGGAAACCACTTCGTCAGGTCCACAATGACGAATCAACACTCCATGCATTTGAATTGACGATTCATGGATTTTGTTTCCGAGACTCGACTGGAAAAAACAGACAATCACAGGTCTTACGACATATATTTCGTGTTGCCGTTATAAAACTTTCACCGTTGCCGGATAGGCGAGGGCGTCCGCTTTTCGCGCGGACTGGACGGGCATAAGGGGTAGAATAAGGAAAGTATCGATACGATGGATTCGTTGCGCGGTGCGGCGATGAAGGGAATTACTTTGCCTATTCTGTAGTTTTTAATATATTTAGTGTCTTCTACATATAATATAAATAATTCACAAAACTTACATTGAATAAATATTGATCAAATTACCGTGAGTAAATATAGCGGTGGCGTCTAATTTATCTACTGGAGACGCATTTATGAATATCAGAAAAATACTACTCGGTACGGCGGCATCGCTCGTAGCGATTTCTGGCGCACAAGCGGCCGATGCAATCGTGGCGCCCGAGCCGGAAGCCGTCGAATATGTCCGCGTATGCGATGCATACGGTGCTGGTTATTTCTACATTCCGGGAACAGAAACCTGCCTGCGCATTCATGGCTATGTTCGCTATGATGCAAGCGGCGGCGACAACAACTATGCTCGCACTCCGGCACAGCTGGAGCGCGACACCTGGAATAAGCTGGCTCGCGTCAGCCTGCGTTTCTCGACCGCTTCCGAAACGGATCTCGGCACGCTCAAGACCTATAGCGAACTGCGTTACGACTGGACCGGCGACGGCAATGGCAAGGCCAACAATTACAATGGCGGCTCCACCAGCACCTCGCTGCGTTATGCTTATATCCAGCTTGGCGGCCTGCGTGTTGGTCTCGATGAATCGGCCTTCGTCACCTTTACCGGCTATCTCGGCAACGTCATCAGCGATGATGTGATCCTCGCTGGCGGTTACCGTACCAATCTCATTAGCTATACCTTCAAGGGCGGAAACGGCTTTTCGGCTATTCTCTCTTTTGAAGAGGGTGGTAACTCTGACTCGAACGTCGACGTCACCATCAAGGACTACATGCCCCATGTGGTCGGTGGTCTGAAATACGAGCAGAGCTGGGGCAAGATCGCCGGCGTCGTCGCCTATGATGCCCGCAACGAGGAATGGGCTGGAAAGGTCCGCGGCGATGTCAACATCACCGATCAGTTCTCGGTCTGGCTGCAGGGCGCTTACAAGTCCAATGACGACCATTACGGCACGTCAGGCGGTT
This sequence comes from Brucella oryzae, assembly GCF_041929965.1. NCBI lineage: Bacteria > Pseudomonadati > Pseudomonadota > Alphaproteobacteria > Hyphomicrobiales > Brucellaceae > Brucella > Brucella oryzae. The sequence goes on from NZ_JBHEEO010000014.1 coordinate 78,829, forward strand.
ATCGCGTTCGCATCGTCGACTCGTTCTACGGTACCTGGGGTGGTGACTGGGCCGTCTGGGGCGGTGCAGCGTTCAAGGCAACCAGCAAAGCGACTTTCAACGTACAGGCTGCTTATGACGACAGCGAAACCTTCGCTGCAACGGCTAATGTTGCCTATCAGCTCGTTCCTGGCTTCACCATCACGCCGGAAGTTTCCTACACCAAGTGGCAGGACAAAAACACGAGCATGGACGATAAAGACGCTTGGCAGGGCAAGATCCGCTTCCAGCGCTCGTTCTAATATTCTGGCTAATAGTGCCAGCTTCGGCACACGCATTGTCGTAGAACTATGATGACCTCCAGTCCATGTTTCTAGCGACAAAGGCGGCGACTCATCCGGTCGCCGCCTTTTGTGTTTTTAGGTCGGCTATTATTCGAGGACATAGCAGGTCTTGGCCTTGCCACGTGCTGGATCGCCGAAGGTGCGGTTGTCACACCGGACGCCGTTACGGAATACGCCTTCCGTAAACCGGCCATTTGCGCCGTAACGGACGCGCTTGCGACCGTAGAAGTCGCAGAACCCGCCTTCCTTGGCGCAACGGCTCCAATCGCGGTCACGGTCGTCATAGCGATCATACCGGTCCGGGCGACCGCGGCGATCTGGACGATCCGGTCTGTCCCAGCGATCCTGAACCACGAAAGAGCAGCTTTTCTTTTTACCCGGTGCCGGGTCCCCGAAGACACGGTTCGAGCAGGTGACCTGTGGCCGGTCGATGAAGCGCGACGTATTCTGTCCGCCGGTGCCATAGACCACTTCAGCCGGATAGGGGAGCTGGCAGATTCCGTTCTCGCTTGCGCAGCGCTGCAGCCGGGCCGCAGAGGCCTGCGTGACGAGTGGCGAAAGGACGGCCACCAGGCCGCCAAGGCATAGTGAAGCAACAGTTGTCTTGAGTGCAGGTGTCATGGTGAAGTCCCTCTGATATCGATGAAATATGCTTTAGTTCCGATAACTTGAACAGAGGATGAATGTGCCATACCCAATGGGAATTTTGCGAGGTGGTTAACCCGGCGGATATGCGGCTGTCTCCTCGAACACTTCCAATGATATTTATTGGTTAAGTACCACTTTCAGGTCATTGTAAAGCGAACCGGTCAAGGATAATTAGCCCCAATTGGTTTGGGGCAATCCATGGACGGTTCGCAGTTTGTCAACGCTTCTCCTGTGCTGTTTGCGGCATGTGACGAGAAATATTTTGATACCCATGGCAGGGGATTTATCTATTCCGCAATTTCTGCCGGGCATCGTGTGCATGTGATTATATCACCGGAGCCGGGACCGGCGCTTGAACGCCGCGCTGCGGAACTTCAATCGCGGGTGGATCAGAATTTCGTTAAGGCGCTGTCGCTGTCGCAACAGAAACATCTGACACTTGAAGTCGTAGCCGATGGCCGTGCGAAAGCGGCGATGTCTCCGTTGGAGCGGAAAGTATTTTATCAGTCGCTCCGCTTCTACCATCTTCCGCGGCTGCTGCGATCTAAAGGCAGCGCTATCGCGGTACTCGACATCGACAGTCTTGTACGAAAGCCTATTCCATATAATGGTGAAGCGGATGTCGGGCTCTATTTTCGCTTGGATAACACCAATAATTGGTCTGAGGAGGCACATCTCGGTACAAAAGTCCTTGCTGCTTTGATTTATGCCACGCCATGCGCCGCAGATTATTTTGATAAGGTTGCGGCCTATCTTGACCGGAATGAACGTCGCTATTTCATCGATCAGCGTGCTCTCTATGAAACCTATCTGCAAGAGCCGGGTGAACGGTTCTTCGATCTCGCGAAAACAGGTTGGCTTGACTGGACCTTTAAGGAGGAAAGTCCGGTTTGGACGGCGAAAGGGCGGCTCTTGCGCAGGGAGTTACGCTACATTCGTGAGCGGCTGAAGTACGAACGAGCAGGACGTTATCGAAGATTCTTCGTGTTGGCTGGCTACAGACTTGGCATTCTCCGCAAATGAGCGGGTAAGAGCATGACGGGGCTTTAAAAGGCGGCTTATGCTTACAAGCAACTGGCTATCATAAGCGACTGGATGAAAGCGGTGCGACGAGTCGATGTGGCGTTTCGTTTTTTACTGAAACGCTGCCGATTTGTTAAAAATCCATGGAGATGGGGGTCGACAATCATTTCCTGCTCTGGTTTGCTAAGGCAGGAATGAGGATCCGAAATGCACAATCTGCCTTTCAGTTTCAAATCGATTATCGTTGTTCTGGCGGCCATGATTGCCGCCGGATTATATGTCGGTCACAAGACCAAGGAAGTGCGCCAGACCTTGCTTATTCAGCGCGTCGCACCCTCTGAAGCTGGAATATAGTCCAGCTTTTCACGCTAGAACCGCTTTCTTTCCCGCCGCTTTCATGAAATGAGAGTGAAACACTCACGTTCACTCTTCGGAAGGCTGCACACATGCACGGCGAATACAAAGTCCACGGGGGAAAACTTGTCGTTGTCGATCTGGATGTTCGTGACGGGCGCCTGAGTGACGTGCAGGTGGCGGGCGATTTTTTCCTTGAGCCGGACGAGGCTCTGGAGGATATCCGCAACTCTATTGAAGGTCTTTCAGCCGACGCCTCGTCGGAGCAGATTGCCGATGCGGTGAGGGCAGGTTTGCGGCCCGATGCCATGATGCTCGGCTTCAGCCCGGAAGCGGTGGCGATTGCCGTCCGGCGCGCTTTGGGCGTTGCGCGTACATGGCGGGATTTCGAATGGCAGGTTATTGAAATGCCTGCAGTTTCGCCTGCCATGCATCTCGCGCTGGACGAGGTTCTGGCGCAAGAAGTTGCCGCAGGACGCCGCGCGCCGACACTGCGCTTCTGGGAATGGGAACGCCCGGCCATCATCATCGGCGCGTTCCAGTCGTTGCGCAATGAAGTCGATATGGAAGCGACACGGGAATTTGGTGTCGAGACTGTCCGTCGCGTTACCGGCGGCGGAGCGATGTTTGTGGAACCCGGCAGCACTATAACCTATTCGCTTTATGCACCGGGCGAACTCGTACGGGATATGAGTTTTGCCGATTCCTATGCATTTCTGGATGATTGGGTGCTGAAAGCTCTCAATTCGATCGGCATTGACGCCTTCTACAAGCCGCTCAACGATATTTCGAGTTCCAAAGGCAAGATCGGCGGCGCGGCGCAGAAACGCTTTTCCAAGGGGACCGTCCTTCACCACGTCACCATGGCTTATGACATGGATGCGGAAAAAATGGTGAAGGTTTTACGCATCGGGCGCGAGAAGCTGAGCGACAAGGGCACGGCAAGTGCCGTCAAGCGCGTCGATCCGGTTCGTAGCCAGACGGGGCTGCCGCGCGAAGAAGTCATCAAGCGCATGAAGGACATGTTCGTGTCGCTGAATGGCGGTGTAAGCAGCAAGATCACGCCTGAGGAATATGCGGCGGCTGAAAAGCTTGTGGTCGAGAAATTCTCGACTGAGCAATGGTTGCACAACATTCCCTAAGCCACTCGCCAGCTCTTCAATCGCGAGGTGGGGTGACTTGCTCGTGTCGTCATGGCATAGGGAGGCCGCAACGCGACCACCTTACGTTCCATTCCACTTCATCCAAAAAAGTCCTCCCGTTCCATGATCCGCATCGACAATATCAGCAAGTCCAACAGCCATCGCATTCTGTTTATCGAAGCTTCCGCCGCCTTGAATCGCGGCGAAAAGATCGGCCTTGTCGGTCCCAACGGTGCAGGAAAAACAACCCTGTTTCGCATGATTACCGGCGATGAACAGCCGGACGAGGGGCAGGTTTCCGTCGAAAAAGGTGTGACGGTCGGTTACTTCGACCAGAATGTCGGCGAGATGGGCGGTCGTTCTGCCGTTGCGGAAGTGATGGATGGTGCAGGTCCGGTCAGTGCGGTTGCAGCAGAATTGCGAGAACTGGAGGCCGCGATGGTCGATCCGGACCGTATGGACGAAATGGACGCGATCATTGAACGTTATGGCGAAGTGCAGGCGCGCTATGAGGAGCTGGATGGCTACGGTCTGGATGGCCGTGCACGTGAAGTTCTGGCGGGCCTTAGCTTCACGCAGGAAATGATGGATGGCGATGTCGGCAAGCTCTCCGGCGGCTGGAAAATGCGTGTTGCGCTGGCGCGCATTCTGCTGATGCGCCCGGACGTGATGCTGCTTGACGAACCGAGCAACCATCTCGATCTCGAAAGCCTGATCTGGCTGGAAGCGTTTCTCAAAAACTACGACGGCGCACTGCTGATGACCTCGCACGACCGCGAATTCATGAACCGCATCGTGACCAAGATTATCGAAATCGACGCTGGCTCGCTGACCACCTATTCCGGCGATTATGCCTTCTATGAGGGCCAGCGGGCGCTGAATGAAAAGCAGCAGCAAGCCCAGTTCGAACGTCAGCAGGCGATGCTTGCCAAGGAAATCAAGTTCATCGAGCGTTTCAAGGCGCGTGCTTCCCATGCATCGCAGGTCCAGAGCCGCGTGAAGAAACTGGAGAAGATCGACCGCGTGGAGCCGCCACGCCGTCGCCAGACGGTCGCCTTCGACTTTGCGCCTGCGCCGCGTTCGGGTGAGGATGTCGTGAGCCTCAAGGGCGTGCATAAGACCTATGGAAGCCGCACGATCTATGACGGTTTTGATTTCATGGTTCGCCGCCGCGAACGCTGGTGCATCATGGGCGTCAACGGTGCGGGAAAATCGACGCTGCTGAAGCTGGTCGCAGGCGCTGCCGAACCGGATAAGGGTAGTGTCAATATCGGTGCAAGCGTCAAGCTCGGTTATTTTGCGCAGCACGCGATGGACGTTCTCGATGGCGATGCAACGATACTGGAATGGCTGGAGGAGCGTTTTCCAAAGGCAGGCCAGGCGCCGCTTCGCGCGCTCGCTGGCTGCTTCGGATTCTCCGGCGACGATATCGAAAAGAAATGCCGCGTGCTTTCGGGCGGCGAAAAGGCACGTCTTGTCATGGCGGCGATGCTGTTCGATCCGCCGAATTTCCTGATTCTGGACGAGCCGACCAACCACCTTGATCTCGATACGAAGGAAATGCTCATCAAAGCGCTGGCTTCCTATGAAGGCACGATGCTGTTCGTATCGCACGACCGGCATTTTCTCGGCGCCTTGTCGAACCGGGTTCTGGAACTCACACCGGACGGTATTCATCAATATGGCGGCGGCTATACGGAATATGTGGAACGAACGGGGCAGGAGGCTCCGGGTTTGCGTTCGTAACCGCAGAAACCAGTGCAACTTTGCTCTGATTTCTCAAAATAAGCCATTGATGCATATGCGCGGTTCGGTTAGAAACGCGCATGATAAGGCTTCGAGCCTTCCGGCAATGCACCCGTAGCTCAGCTGGATAGAGTGCTGCCCTCCGAAGGCAGAGGTCACAGGTTCGAATCCTGTCGGGTGCGCCATTTCATAATTTATCAACGTGCTGTCGTATTGGAGCCTCTGGTTTTCGGAGCTGATAGACAGCGCTTGCATTCTGTGAGCCTGAATCGAGAACGATCTCTTCAAGCAAAAAGACATTGTGTACGCTCCCCCGAACCATCTATTGATAACAATGGGGGGGAGAAATCATTGCGAGTCGGAAATTCGCAATGACAGTTGTAAAACTTCCCCATTGTATGGGCTGAACCGGAAGATCAATTCTGGAACCGCCGAGATAAATGGGAGGACTTGGAATGCGCGTTTCAAAGCGTATCGCCGTGGCAGCTTCGATTGCGGGGCTCGTGGCCACAGCAAGTGGTTTGGCAATTGGCACCGCAAATGCGGAAGAACCGCTGAAACTGATAATCGGAACAGAAGGCGCATATCCGCCGTTCAATTTCATCAACCCGGATGGGTCCCTGTCGGGCTTCGATGTCGATATCGCAAAAGCGCTCTGCGAGGAATTGAAGGCCGAGTGCACATTCATAACGCAGGAGTGGGATGGCACCATTCCGGCGCTTCAGGCCGGCAAATTCGATGCGTATGTTTCTTCCATGTCGATCACGGAAGAGCGCAAGAAACAGGTTGATTTCACCAACAAATACTACAATACGCCTCCCGGAATAGCTGTACCCAAGGATAGCGACATCAAGGGCGTGACCAAGGAAGATCTGGCTGGCAAGACGATCGGTGTTCAGGTGTCCACCACACACGCCAACTATGCCGAACATGCTTTCACCGATAGCACAATCAAAGCCTATCCGACGGCAGAGGAATATCGGCTCGATATGGCCAATGGCCGCCTTGATGCCGTCAACGACGACAGCGTCACGCTGAGCGAGTGGCTGAAGACGCCGGATGGCGCTTGCTGCAAGATGGTCGGCACCTACCCGTCGGACGATAATATCCACGGCGTCGGCATCGGTGTCGCCCTGAAGAAAGGCCGTCCTGAACTGGTTGAAAAGTTCAACAATGCCATCAAGGCGATCCGCGCGAACGGCAAGTACAAGGAAGTCAACGACAAGTACTTCGATTTCGACGCTTACGGCGCCGAAAACTAACCGGACAAAAAAAGAAAGACCGGTTGGTATAATGAAGTTTGCATCGCCGCCCTCCGGGGCGGCGTTGTTGTCAGAGGAAACCGCTCATACAGGGGCAAAAGAACGAATGGTAGGACAGAAAACGTAAGATCTTCACGGAAGGCGCAATCATATAATTAGGAGGCAATTGTTGGCATTGAGAATTTCTCTGCCAGCAAGGACAATGTTTGATCTTCCGGTTCAAGGGAGTTCAAAATGCATCGAATACTGTGTCTGGCGGTTCCGCTCTTCGTGCTTGCTGCAGTTTATTCATTTTTCAGCCGGGAAATGCCCGCACTATCCTCTGCGTCAAACGGTTGTATCTGCGATAAAAATCGCCAGCCGGTATCGGCTTGTCTGGATGTTTGTGAGCCTGCAAACTGAATATTGCTTGAACACTAAAAGTGGAGTTCAAATGCGACCCGAAAATCTCGTCATTCGCGCAGTGGAAACCACAGATGCCGAAGGCCTCACTCGTCTGCAGAATATGCCGGGATTTCGGCTCGGTACATTGCGCACTCCGTTCCAGCGCCTCGATACGACAAGGAAATGGCTGGAGTCGCTTGGCCCGGAATCGACGGTAATCGTTGCGATAATCAATGATAAGATCGTTGGAAACGCTGGTTTACTGCGATACAGAGGACGACGGAACCATGCCGCAGATATCATGATGGGTATAGATGACGAACATATCGGCAAAGGGATCGGCACCGCACTTATGAGCGAGCTGATCGATATCGCCGACAACTGGCTCGATCTAAAGCGGCTTGAACTGACCGTTTATGTCGATAATGCCGCCGCAATCCGCCTCTACGAGAAGTTCGGTTTCGTTTCGGAAGGTGTTCGCAAGAAAGATGCCTTCAGAGCCGGAGAATTCGTCGACTCACTCGCAATGGCCAGACTCAATTTCTGACATGCTTCGCTTGGAATTATCGTACCGCCACGACAGCTGCCCAGTCGGTGGGACGTTTATCGTAAGCACCACCGGTCCAGCATTCTATCTCGATATCAGACCAGTGGGCATTCTCGCACCACCATGTCCGAAGCTCTCCAGGTGATAGATAGTTGTAATAGCGGCCAAGTGCGTCATGGCCTTCAGCCGTACCGGTCTTGAAGCTTGCCCAAACAACGCCGCCTTTCACCAAAGCGGTGTGGGTTTTCCCAATGATGGGGGCGAGCTCGCCTCGGGGCACATGGGTCAGGGATGCGCAAGCATAAATACCGTCATATTCCTCGACCGCGGAAAGTTCGTCGAACATCATCGTCCTGACAGGCTGGCCCAGCCGCCTCGAAGTGATTGCCGCCAGTTCGGCGGAACCATCTGTTGCATCGAGCTGAAACCCCGCGTTTAAAATAGCGTGTGCATCGGTCCCCGAGCCACTCCCCAATTCGAGAATGCGGCCGCCTGGCTTGCAGCGCTTCAGGAAATCGAACAGCTTCGGATTGGGCGTGTCGCCGTCGGCTGCATAGTCGATGGCATTTGAATTGTAGAATCCCAGCGTATTGTCCCGCATATGCCCGAGGGCCCTCCGTACCAATATATGAGAGATTCAAAAACTCCCGAACTCAGCGGACTCTTATGCGGTGAATTTGCTTTGTATTGAAAGCCCTAAAGGCTTTATGAACCGGCATTCCCGGTTCTCTCAGCTCTTCTGGGTGTCTCATCAACAATGGCGTGCAGATTAACGTTGCATTTTCGCCACAATGCGTTGCATAGATGCAACGCTATTGGGTAACATGGTTAACATGAACACGGCGAATCTGACGGCGGACATGAACGGCGAGAAACAATCATCGCAAGGCGGCGAGGGGCGTAGGCTTCTGGCCATGCCGGGCATTATCACCGTTGTTTCAGCGCTGATTACTGCGTCGATATCCTTTGCGATTCTGATTGGCATTACCCCGATCACGCCTGACCGGACTGTCACGCTGGCATTGGTCATCATCAATGTCGCGCTGATTCTGTTCCTCATTCTGCTGATCTGCCGCGAAGTTTACCGTATCGTCATGGCCCGGCGACTTGGAAAGGCCGCTTCGCGCCTGCATGTTCGTATTGTCGCGCTGTTTTCGCTGATTGCAGCCGTGCCGGCGATTGTGGTTGCCATCGTAGCATCTGTAACGCTTAATCTCGGTCTGGACCGCTGGTTCGATACCAATACGCGCGACATTGTCAGTTCATCGCAGAGCCTGACCACCGCCTATATCCGTGAAACGGCGCTCAACCTGCAAAGCACGTCCTATTCGATGCTGCAGGATCTGGATGCGCAGCGCACCATTTACAGTCTCGACCGTGGTGGGTTCATCCAGCTGATGACGCTGCAAACGCGCGGTCGTGGTTTGCTCGGTGCGTTTCTGGTGCGTGAAAACGGAGATATTGTCGTCAAAAGCGATACCGGTGTCGAGGATCGTCTGCCGCCGCCGACCGAAGATGCTTTGAAGACGGCTCCCGACGGAAAGCCGGTTATCATCCCTCCGGGGAACAGTAATTTCGTCGGTGCCATCATCAAGATGCGCGAGATACCGGACGTCTATCTTTATACGGTACGCGCAGTGGATTCGCAGATTCTCGACGCCATGCGTCTGATGGAAGCCAATACCCAGCGCTATCAGGAGATGGATGCAAACCGGATTCCGACGCAGATCGCGTTCGCCTTGCTCTATTTCGGCCTGACGCTGATCGTGCTGCTTTCGGCTATCTGGACCGGCATTGCTGTTGCAGACCGGCTGGTGCGCCCGATCCGGCTATTGATCGGGGCGTCGGATGACGTGGCGGCGGGCAATCTCGACGTCTCGGTGCCGGTGCGGACTTCAGATGGCGATGTTGGCGCATTGTCCGGCACTTTCAACAACATGGTCGCCGAACTTAAGAGCCAGCGTAATGAGCTGATTTCTGCCAAGGACCAGATCGACGAACGCCGCCGCTTCTCCGAGGCTGTGCTTTCCGGTGTGACGGCGGGCGTCATCGGCATCGAGACGGATGGCTGTATTTCCATTCTGAACCGTTCCGCAGAGCATATGTTTGGCGTCACGTCGGAAGATGCCGTCGGCAAGAACCTTAGCAGCATTGCGCCGGAGATCGGGCAGGCTTTCGAGGTCACCCGTTCAACGGGGCGCGCGGTGCACCGCGAGCAGGTCAGCATGACCCGAGGCGGCGTGGCACGCACCTTCAACGTGCAGGTGACGGTTGAAGATACGGAATCCGAAGACCACTCCTATGTGGTGACCGTGGATGACATCACAGATCTGGTGCAGGCGCAGCGCTCGTCGGCCTGGGCGGATGTCGCCCGCCGCATTGCGCATGAGATCAAGAACCCGCTCACGCCGATCCAGCTTTCCGCCGAACGCATTCGCCGCCGTTACGGCAAGGTGATTACCGAGGATCGCGAGGTTTTCGACCAGTGCACGGATACGATCATTCGTCAGGTGGGCGATATCGGGCGCATGGTCGATGAATTCTCCGCCTTTGCCCGCATGCCGAAACCCGAAATGCGGCTTATGGACATGCGCGAAGCATTGCGTGAAGCCTCCTTCCTGGTGGAAGTCAGCCGCAGCGATATTCGCTTCCAGAACGATTTCGGCCCGGAAAAGCTGGTCGGCTCCTTCGATAGCCGCCTGATCGGGCAGGCATTCGGCAATGTCATCAAGAATGCCAGCGAAGCCATCGACGGACTTCCAAAGGAAGATCGCGCCAGGGAAGGCGAGGGAGGGCATATCCTTATCCGTTCCTATCAGGCGGATGGGCAACTGGTTGTCGATGTCATCGACAATGGCAAGGGCCTGCCGGGCGACGACCGCCAGAAGCTGCTCGAACCCTATATGACGACGCGTGAGAAGGGCACCGGCCTTGGTCTCGCGATTGTCCGCAAGATCGTCGAGGATCATGGCGGGCATCTGGAATTGCATGACGCGCCACCGGATTTCCACGGAGGGCGGGGCGCGATGATACGTATGGTCTTTCCGCAGGCACCTGCCAGCGAGGCTGGCGCAAGCGCGGGAAATGACGACAAAAACATAGCTGGACAGGTGATTTGATATGGCTGCCGATATTCTTGTGGTTGATGACGAAGCGGATATCCGGGAACTTGTTGCAGGCATTCTGAGCGATGAAGGCCATGAAACCCGCACGGCTTTCGACGCAGACAGCGCGCTCGCGGCGATCAATGATCGCGTTCCCCGACTGGTTTTTCTGGACATCTGGCTGCAGGGCAGTCGTCTGGACGGTCTGGCACTGCTTGATGAAATCAAGAAGCAGCACCCTGAACTGCCGGTCGTGATGATTTCCGGTCACGGCAATATTGAAACGGCGGTGTCGGCGATCCGGCGCGGCGCCTATGATTTCATCGAAAAGCCTTTCAAGGCTGACCGCCTGATCCTCGTCGCGGAACGGGCGCTCGAAACCTCGAAGCTGAAGCGCGAAGTTTCCAATCTTCGCAAGCGCAGCGGCGATCATCTGGAGTTGATCGGTGCGTCTCTGGCGATGAACCAGTTGCGCCAGACCATCGAACGTGTGGCGCCGACCAACAGCCGCATCATGATTACAGGTCCGTCGGGCGCGGGCAAGGAGTTGGCCGCCCGTGCCATACATGCGCAGTCGGGCCGTGCCAGCGGACCCTTTGTGACGGTCAATGCAGCGACCATCACGCCGGAGCGCATGGAAATCGAACTCTTCGGCACAGAAATGGACGGCGGCGAGCGCAAGGTGGGCGCTCTGGAAGAAGCCCATGGCGGTATTCTCTACCTCGATGAAGTCGCAGATATGCCGCGCGAGACGCAGAACAAGATTCTGCGTGTGCTCGTCGACCAGCAGTTCGAGCGCGTCGGCGGCACCAAGCGCGTGAAGGTGGATGTGCGCATCATTTCCTCGACCGCACAGAACCTTGAAGGCATGATTGCGGAAGGCACGTTCCGCGAGGATTTGTTTCACCGTCTGTCGGTGGTGCCGGTGCAGGTGCCGCCGCTTGCCGCCCGGCGCGAGGATATTCCGTCTCTGGTCGATTATTTCATGAAGCAGATTGCCGAACAGGCAGGCATCAAGCCGCGCAAGATCGGCCCCGATGCCATGGCGGTTTTGCAGGCGCATAGCTGGCCGGGCAACCTTCGCCAGCTTCGCAACAATGTCGAACGCCTGATGATTCTGGCGCGCGGCGATGATCCCGAAGCGCCGGTGACGGCCGATCTTTTGCCGGCTGAAATTGGCGATACGCTGCCGCGCGCGCCGACAGAATCCGACCAGCACATCATGGCGCTCCCGTTGCGCGAGGCGCGCGAGCGTTTCGAGAAGGAATATCTGATCGCCCAGATCAACCGGTTCGGCGGCAATATTTCACGCACGGCGGAGTTCGTTGGCATGGAGCGTTCGGCGCTGCATCGCAAACTGAAATCTCTCGGCGTATAAACAGTCAAGTGTCTCGGACGGAGCAGTCATGCGGGTAATCGTTTGCGGAGCAGGGCAGGTCGGATACGGCATCGCCGAGCGGCTTGCGGCGGAAGAAAACGACGTCTCTGTCATCGACACATCTGCACGCCATGTCGAGATCGTGCGCGACACGCTCGACGTGCGTGGGTTTGTCGGACACGGTTCGCAGCCCGACGTGCTTGCGGCTGCTGGCGCCGATGAAGCGGATATGATCATCGCCGTCACCTTGTCCGACGAGGTCAATATGGTGGCCTGTCAGGTGGCGCATTCGGTCTTCAACGTACCGACCAAGATCGCCCGCATCCGTGCCCAATCCTATCTCAAGGCTGAGTATCAGGACCTGTTTCTGCGCGAAAACCTGCCGATTGACGTGATCATCTCGCCGGAGCTGGAAGTGGGTGAGGTGGTTCTGCGGCGCATCGCGTTGCAGGGCGCGACGGACGTGCTGCGCTTTGCCGATGACAAGATCATCGGCCTTGCCATCGAATGCCTGGAGGAATGTCCGGTCATCAATACGCCGCTGAAGCAGCTGACCGATCTTTTTCCCGACCTTGCGGCAACCGTCGTTGGCGTGGTGCGCAATGACAGCCTGTTCATTCCGCGCTCCTCCGACGAGCTGAATGCAGGGGATCTGGCCTATGTCGTGACGACGCGCGAGCAGGTCCGCCGCACGCTCTCTTTGTTCGGGCATGAGAAGCCGGAAGCCAGCCGCATCGTTATCGCAGGCGGCGGCAATATCGGTCTCTATGTGGCCAAGGCTATCGAGGACCGCAAGTGGAATACGCGCGTCAAGATGATCGAAAGCGAGCATGACCGTGCATTCGCGATTGCCGACCAGCTGAAGCGCACCATGGTTCTGCACGGCAGCGCGCTCGATCAGAACCTGCTGCAGGAAGCCGATATTCAGGATGCCGACCTGATGGTCGCGCTGACCAATCAGGATCAGGTCAATATTCTTTCGAGCATCATGGCCAAGCGTCTGGGGTGCAAATCCAACATGGCGCTGCTTAACACGGTCGCCTATCAGGATTTCACCCACATGGTGGGGATCGATGCCTATATCAATCCGAAGGCTGTCACGATCTCCAAAATCCTGCAGCATGTGCGGCGCGGCCGCATCCGCGCAGTCTATAGCGTTTATCGCGATATGGCTGAACTGATCGAGGCCGAGGCTCTGGAGACATCCTCTCTGGTTGGCGCGCCGCTGCGTGATCTCGATCTGCCGGAAGGTTTGCGAATCGGTGCGATCTATCGTGACGGGCAGGTGATCCGTCCAAATGGCGACGTGCGGATCAAGCCCAAGGATCGCGTTGTCATTTTCGCAACATCTGATGCCGTAAAGCATGTGGAACAGATGTTCCGCGTCAGTCTGGAGTTTTTCTGAACCAACGGGGCCTCATGTCGTTGCCCAAGCTGGAACATTCGTTTCGCTTCAGCCCGTAAGTTTTTACATGCGGGCAATGGATCGGGAGCAGGCATCGGAGGAATCCCAACAAATAGAAGAGCTTGTCGTGGCAGAGTAAGATGATGAAGCTGTCTCGCTTTCCGCAATTTGCCGCGCGGCAAATGAAATTGACGGTTGCGCAAAGATTCCCATCCTGTTAACCGAAGCTAAATAGCGAAGCAGTTGTCTTTCCACAGCAATTGCAGTCGAGTACCGGTTTTGCACGCTCCGGTGCTTGATTTATGTGCATGCGCGTGTTCGTTTAACGCATCGCGAGCTGGCTGCTGATCGATTAAAGGAATAAAAACAATGGCTGAACGATCGCAAAATCTACAAGACCTTTTTCTGAATTCTGTACGTAAGCAGAAAATTTCCCTGACGATTTTTCTTATCAATGGCGTGAAACTGACCGGCATTGTAACGTCGTTTGATAATTTCTGCGTGCTTCTGCGTCGTGACGGTCATTCGCAGCTTGTCTACAAGCATGCGATTTCGACGATCATGCCAAGCCAGCCTGTGCAGATGTTCGAAGGCGAAGAAGCCTGACGCTTTCCGAATTCCACTGGAGCGTGATCATTGGGTTGTTTCGCTCCAGTTTTGTTTCTGCTGATGATAACCGGACACGCTCTGCCTGTCCGGTTCCTCATGTTTAAACAATCCGGGGCGTCTTTCATTTGAAACAGCTGTAGCGGCGACTTATCTGCAATGTCAGATAGTGCATTGACCTGATCTTTTCAGCCAAGATGCATCCACGAGAGTTTCCGCGTCCCGGAGTGAAAATATTTGTCCAAATTCAAGGATAAAAAGCCTATGTCTGCCGATGCAGACAAGGATTTCGAGATTTCAGAACCTGAGCCCACAAGGGCAGCCGTTATCGTTCCCGTTCTGCCGGAGCGGTATAATACGGGTACGTCGACGGAAGATGGGGCTCGCCCCGAATTTCAGCGCTCGAATGAGGCGCGCCTAGAGGAAGCCGTCGGGCTTGCCCGGGCAATCAATCTCGACATCGAACATGCCGAAATTGCGATTATCGCCAATCCGCGGCCTGCGACCTTGCTGGGTGCGGGAAAGGTGGAGTCCATTGCCGAAACCGTCGAAGAAAAGGCCATCGGGCTGGTCATCGTCGATCACGCGCTGACACCGGTGCAGCAGCGCAATCTGGAAAAGGAATGGAACGTCAAGGTCATCGACCGCACGGGTCTCATTCTCGAAATTTTCGGCGAGCGCGCGCGCACCAAGGAAGGCGCCTTGCAGGTCGAGCTGGCGCATCTGAATTATCAGAAGGGCCGTCTGGTCAGAAGCTGGACCCACTTGGAGCGTCAGCGCGGCGGTGGCGGCTTCCTCGGTGGTCCGGGTGAAACCCAGATCGAAGCCGACCGCCGCATGTTGCAGGAAAAGATTCTGAAGATTAAGCGCGAGCTTGAAACGGTGGTGCGGACCCGCACACTGCATCGCCAGAAGCGGCGCAAGGTGCCACATCCGATTGTGGCGCTTGTCGGCTATACCAATGCGGGAAAGTCCACACTTTTCAACCGTATGACCGGCGCGGAAGTGCTGGCCGAAGACATGCTCTTCGCCACGCTCGATCCAACATTGCGGCGCATTCGCCTTCCGCATGGCGAAACGGTTATCCTGTCGGATACGGTTGGTTTCATCTCCAACCTGCCGCACCATCTCGTTGCCGCTTTCCGCGCCACGCTTGAAGAAGTGGTCGAGGCTGACCTGATCCTGCATGTCCGCGACATTTCCGATCCGGACAATGCCGCGCAGGCGGAAGACGTTGAAAGCATTCTTGCAGGGCTGGGCATCGAGCCGCAGGACCGCAAGCGTGTCGTCGAAATCTGGAACAAGATCGACAATCTCGACGAAAGCGGGCGTGAAGCCGCTATGCGCCTTGCCGCCGCAGGCAGCGAAGAGGGGCGTCCGATCCCCCTCTCTGCTATCACCGGTGAGGGCGTTGACAGGTTGCTTTCGCTTATCGAAACGCGGATAGCGGGTGCACTCGGTTCGGTGGATGTCGTGCTGTCTCCTTTCGAGCTTCATCTTCTCGATTGGATTTATCAGCACGGCAGCAATGTTGAACGCGAGAACCTGGAAGACGGCTCCGTCCGCATCAAGGCGCAGCTGACCGAAGTGGCGCGCAAAACGTTGGACGAGAAGCGCGGCATTCGTCCCGAAAAACCGGAGTTGGACTGGGAGTAAAGCGCGGAGTGCTGCGCCACTTGCGGAACAGGGGCGCAACGCCCTATGTATGGAACACTCACGATTCAGAACTATTCACTTCGCCATAAATATATCCAGAGGCCCATAATGAGAGATCCGATCGAAACCGTCATGAACCTCGTCCCGATGGTGGTTGAGCAGACCAACCGTGGCGAACGGGCCTATGATATTTTCTCGCGCCTTCTCAAGGAGCGCATCATCTTCGTAAACGGACCGGTTGAAGACGGAATGTCGATGCTGGTTTGCGCGCAGCTTCTCTTTCTCGAGGCAGAAAACCCGAAGAAAGAGATCAACATGTACATCAATTCGCCCGGCGGCGTCGTAACCTCCGGCATGGCGATCTACGACACGATGCAGTTCATCCGTCCGCCGGTTTCCACGCTTTGCATGGGGCAGGCTGCTTCGATGGGCTCGCTGCTTCTGACTGCCGGTGCGACCGGCCAGCGTTATGCGCTGCCGAATGCACGTATCATGGTTCACCAGCCATCGGGCGGTTTCCAGGGGCAGGCGTCGGATATCGAACGTCATGCGCAGGACATCATCAAGATGAAGCGCCGCCTCAATGAGGTATATGTCAAGCACACGGGTCGCGATTACGAGACGATCGAACGCACGCTTGACCGCGACCATTTCATGACCGCGCAGGAAGCGCTCGAATTCGGCCTTATCGACAAGGTGGTTGAATCGCGCGACGTGGGCGCGGACGAATCGAAGTAAGAGCCCGGAATCTCCGGCTCGTACCTGTTTTTAGCGCCCTTTGCCACAAAAGGGGCCTAATTCTTGCTCCTACGTGATGGTTAACGCGCCGCGTTAAGCATCTGTTTGGGTTCGGGGCGCTAAACTTGGTCAGATTATGCCGAATCTTTGCCGGGAACTTATTTTTCATTTGTTCGGCGGTGCAGCTTCTGCAAAAGTCCCCAAATGGCTCCTTCGGTCGGGGAGCCATGCGGTGACAGGAATCCTGAGACTACAGGCCCTAGACGACAGGTAGCGCGTATTTGCTGCTGTCGTGACCGGCGGGAGGCGCGTTTCTCCTCCAGCACTGGGTCCGAACCGGAAGAAACGATCGATATGAACGCCCAAGGTTCATTTCGGTCAATTGAAAGGAAACTGCGATGAGCAAAGTCAGCAACAGCGGCGGCGATTCCAAGAATACGCTTTATTGCTCGTTCTGCGGCAAAAGCCAGCATGAAGTGCGCAAGCTGATTGCAGGCCCGACCGTTTTCATCTGCGACGAGTGCGTCGAACTCTGCATGGACATCATCCGCGAGGAAAACAAATCCTCGATGGTGAAGTCGCGCGAGGGCGTGCCTACGCCGCAGGAAATCATGGCCGTTCTTGACGATTACGTCATCGGCCAGAAGGATGCCAAGCGCGTTCTGTCGGTTGCGGTACACAATCACTACAAGCGTCTCGCCCATCAGTCCAAGAGCAGCGATATCGAGCTTGCGAAGTCGAACATTCTTCTCGTCGGCCCGACGGGTTGCGGCAAGACCTATCTTGCCCAGACGCTCGCACGCATCATCGATGTGCCGTTCACAATGGCCGATGCAACGACGCTGACCGAAGCAGGCTATGTCGGTGAAGATGTCGAGAACATTATCCTGAAGCTGCTTCAGGCCGCCGATTACAACGTGGAACGCGCACAGCGCGGCATCGTCTATATCGACGAAGTCGACAAGATCAGCCGCAAGTCGGATAACCCGTCCATCACGCGCGACGTGTCGGGCGAGGGTGTCCAGCAGGCGCTTTTGAAGATCATGGAAGGCACCGTCGCTTCCGTGCCGCCGCAGGGCGGCCGCAAGCATCCGCAGCAGGAATTCCTGCAGGTGGACACGACGAACATCCTCTTCATCTGCGGCGGCGCTTTTGCCGGTCTCGACAAGATCATCTCCGCACGTGGCGAGAAGACGTCCATCGGCTTCGGCGCTACAGTCCGTTCGGTCGATGAACGCCGTATCGGTGATGTCTTCAAGGAACTGGAGCCGGAAGATCTTCTGAAATTCGGCCTCATTCCGGAATTCGTCGGCCGTCTGCCGGTGATCGCGACGCTCGAAGACCTCGATGTCGATGCTCTGGTGCAGATCCTGACCGAGCCGAAGAACGCGCTCGTGAAGCAGTATCAGCGCCTGTTCGACATGGAAAGCGTCGAGCTGAGCTTCCACGAGGATGCCCTGCGGGCGATTGCCAACAAGGCGGTCGAGCGCAAGACGGGCGCACGTGGCCTGCGTTCGATCATGGAAAAGATCCTGCTCGACACGATGTTCGAGCTTCCGACGCTGGAAGGCGTGCAGGAAGTGGTCATCTCCGGCGATGTGGTGGATGGCAGTGCCCGTCCGCTCTATATCTATGCCGAGCGGCAGGACGAAAAGGGTAATGTTTCTGCTTGAGCGGCAACAGCCAATCCATAAAAGGGCCGCGCAAGCGGCCTTTTTCATGTGCAGACTTGCGCAGGGCTGTTCCTGTCAGTATTGCAGGCGCAGCAACCAGGGTACAGCCTAACTAGATGTTGTACTAAATCACGGTACAGCGCAGGATAGATGACGATTCTATGAAAGCCATCCCGCTACAGGCTATTGAATTGCCGGGTTCGGCTCTCCAAGTATGGACCGAAGCACATTCGTGACCTGCCTCGTGATGAAAGGGGGCGCGGATGTGGCAGTCAGGTTGAAAGACCTGAGAAAGGACTTGAGTTATGACGGGTACTGAACAGAAGACCCCATTGGGTGGTTCTGAAGCGGGCGGTGCAGACGGGCTCTATGCCGTTTTGCCGTTGCGTGACATCGTCGTTTTCCCGCATATGATCGTTCCGCTTTTTGTCGGCCGCGAAAAGTCCATTCGCGCGCTGGAGGAAGTGATGGGCGTGGACAAGCAGATTCTGCTTGCCACCCAGAAGAACGCCGCCGATGACGATCCGGCACCGGATGCGATTTTTGAAATCGGCACGATCGCCAATGTATTGCAGCTTTTGAAGCTGCCGGACGGCACCGTCAAGGTGCTGGTCGAAGGCACGGCGCGCGCCAAGGTTTCCAAGTTTACCGACCGCGAAGATTATCACGAGGCCTATGCTGCGGCTTTGCCGGAGCCTGAAGAAGATGCCGTCGAGATCGAGGCGCTTGCCCGCTCGGTGGTTTCCGACTTCGAAAACTACGTCAAGCTGAACAAGAAGATTTCGCCGGAAGTGGTTGGCGCCGCCAGCCAGATCGACGATTATTCCAAGCTTGCCGACACGGTTGCCTCGCATCTCGCGATCAAGATTCCCGAGAAGCAGGAAATGCTGTCGATCCTCTCGGTGCGCGAGCGCCTTGAGAAGGCACTTTCCTTCATGGAAGCCGAAATTTCGGTTCTCCAGGTTGAGAAGCGTATCCGCAGTCGCGTCAAGCGCCAGATGGAGAAGACGCAGCGCGAATATTATCTCAACGAGCAGATGAAGGCGATCCAGAAGGAGCTTGGCGATGGCGAGGACGGTCGCGACGAAGCGGCTGAACTGGAAGAACGCATCAACAAGACCAAGCTTTCCAAGGAAGCCCGTGAAAAGGCGCAAGGCGAGCTGAAGAAGCTGCGCAGCATGAGCCCGATGTCTGCCGAAGCAACGGTCGTCCGCAACTATCTCGACTGGCTCCTGTCCATTCCATGGGGCAGGAAGTCGAAGATCAAGCAGGACCTGAACTTTGCCGAGGAAGTGCTCGATGACGAGCATTTCGGCCTCGACAAGGTCAAGGAGCGCATTGTCGAATATCTCGCGGTGCAGGCTCGCTCGACCAAGATCAAGGGCCCGATCCTCTGCCTCGTCGGCCCTCCCGGCGTCGGCAAGACCTCGCTCGCCCGTTCGATTGCCAAGGCGACAGGCCGTGAATATGTCCGTATGTCGCTTGGCGGCGTGCGTGACGAGGCTGAAATCCGCGGTCACCGCCGCACTTATATCGGTTCGATGCCCGGCAAGGTTATCCAGTCGATGAAGAAGGCGAAGAAGTCCAACCCGCTCTTCCTGCTCGATGAAATCGACAAGATGGGCCAGGATTTCCGCGGCGATCCGTCATCGGCCATGCTCGAGGTGCTGGACCCCGAACAGAACTCGACCTTCATGGATCACTACCTTGAGGTCGAATATGATCTGTCGAACGTCATGTTCGTGACGACGGCCAATACGCTGAACATTCCCGGCCCATTGCTGGATCGTATGGAAGTCATCCGTATTGCCGGCTACACCGAGGATGAAAAGCTCGAGATCGCCAAGCGGCACCTGCTGCCGAAGGCAATCAAGGATCACGCTCTGCAGCCGAAAGAGTTTTCGGTCACGGACGATGCGCTGCGCAATGTTATCCGCCTTTATACGCGGGAAGCAGGTGTGCGTAGCCTCGAACGCGAATTGATGACTCTGGCCCGTAAGGCCGTGACTGAAATCCTGAAGTCGAAGAAGAAGTCGGTGAAAGTCACCGAAAAGAACCTCTCCGACTATCTGGGTGTCGAGCGGTTCCGCTTCGGTCAGATTGACGGCGAAGATCAGGTTGGCGTCGTGACAGGCCTTGCCTGGACGGAGGTTGGCGGCGAATTGCTGACCATCGAAGGTGTCATGATGCCCGGCAAGGGCCGCATGACCGTCACGGGTAACCTCCGCGACGTGATGAAGGAATCGATCTCTGCAGCGGCTTCCTATGTACGCTCGCGTGCTATCGATTTCGGCATTGAGCCTCCGCTGTTCGACAAGCGCGACATCCACGTGCACGTGCCGGAAGGTGCGACGCCGAAGGACGGTCCGTCCGCAGGCATCGCCATGGTCACGGCGATTGTCTCCGTGCTGACCGGCATTCCGGTTCGCAAGGACATCGCAATGACCGGTGAGGTCACCCTGCGCGGTCGTGTCCTGCCCATTGGCGGCCTCAAGGAAAAGCTCCTCGCGGCACTGCGCGGCGGCATCAAGAAGGTTCTGATCCCGGAAGAAAACGCCAAGGATCTGGCGGATATTCCGGACAATGTGAAGAATAGTCTTGAGATCGTTCCGGTGTCCCGCGTGGGCGAGGTGCTCAAGCACGCTCTGGTTCGCGAACCCGAACCGATCGAATGGACCGAGCCGGAAACACCGGCGCCTGTACCTTCGGTCGAGGAGGAAACAGGCGCCTCGATGGCCCATTAAGAGCTGTTTATCAGGGCCAACAATCCAAATGCCGGGCAAATTGCCCGGCATTTCTGTGTTTAACCCCGGTTTTCCGGGGTTTTTTCACGTTGACAGGCTTGGTTTGTGAACCGATTTGAATAAACTCCGACCAATCCGGTCACGTTATCCGTTCCGGTAGATAAAGAAAGGAAATGCCAATGAACAAGAACGAATTGGTTGCCGCAGTTGCGGAAAAGGGCGGTTTGACGAAGGCTGATGCCGGTACTGCTGTTGACGCCGTACTCGCTGCTGTCACCGGTGCCCTGAAGGCTGGTGAAGAAGTCCGTCTGCCTG
Source organism: Brucella oryzae (assembly GCF_041929965.1). Taxonomy (NCBI): domain Bacteria; kingdom Pseudomonadati; phylum Pseudomonadota; class Alphaproteobacteria; order Hyphomicrobiales; family Brucellaceae; genus Brucella; species Brucella oryzae. Next base: position 99,877 of record NZ_JBHEEO010000014.1, read on the forward strand.
GCTTCGGCGTTTTCTCCGTTTCGCATCGCGCTGCCTCGACCGGCCGTAATCCTTCGACCGGCAAGGAAGTTGCTATTCCGGCTCGCAACGTGCCGAAGTTCTCGGCTGGCAAGGGCCTGAAGGACGCCGTAAACGGCTAATCATGATCTGGAGGGCGAAAGCTCTTCGAACGGATCGTGACGATAAATTCCCAGCCATCGCGGCATGATCGCGAATGGCTGTCGAGAAGGCCCGGCTTGTCCGGGCTTTTTTCGTTTATGAGACATTAGTATATCGGACGCGAGATGTTGAGGTGCGATCCGCGGAGACAAGTTTGGCCTAGCCGGCGAGGAGCGCATTTCTCTCGTCGATAAGTTTCCTGTATTGTTCTTGAAATTTAGCCTCTTCGTTTCCGCTCAATGGAAGTCGATCAACGGAAAAGGTTTGTCCGCGTATTATGTCTAGGATACGAATTTCTGTTGGCAAAACTTCTGGCAGAGCTTGTATTAAGAGCCATAATCCAAGTTTCGCAGCCTCGTCCGATAGAGCCGGATCTGAACCAAAATATGGATATATGAAATGTTCAGCGCTTCGCGCATCGCGAACTGAAAGAACGCCTTCTACCTTAACTGTCGCTCCCAGTTCGGCAAAAGTGTAGCTGGATTTGAGGTGCCTTCCGGGACGAAATGGCTCATTCGTCCAACGTCTCCTTTCTATCCACCACCGCAAAAAACCATCTCTCAATTTGGGATATAAATCTTTTCTGCTTCTTGGATTGGCAATAATACGTCCTTCGGTACTCTCGTGGAGATCGTTTCCGCCAAATATGTGTGCCCGCACATCGGACCAGAACGGAGTATAGAAGTCTGGACCGTTGGCCTCTCGACCCTCCTCTTTAGCCCTTTCGAGCCGCAGGTCCCTCAAGAGTAAGGAGCGCCTCTGAGGGGCCGATGAAAACAATAATTTCAATATTTTATGCAAGTGAATGCGCTCTAGTGGCATGCTGAATCACCTTGGTAATGCAAGTTTAAGGTGTATCATGATGCTACTTATTCGTTTAACGCAATAGAATATAATACTTTAAATAGATGCGATGGGCGCATCAAAAAAACCTGTCGATAACAGAAAGCCGGGCAGCATGCCCGGCTTCCAATAATTCTCGTTGCTGGTGCTTTATTCAGCAGCCTCTGAACTGCGCTTGGGGCGACGTTCGAGCAGTTCCTTGAGGAAGTGGCCGGTGTAGGAGCGCTTCTCCTTCACAATGTCTTCCGGACGGCCCACGGCGACAATTTCGCCGCCACCATCACCGCCTTCCGGTCCAAGATCGATCACCCAGTCGGCAGTCTTGATGACTTCCAGATTATGCTCGATCACCACGACGGTGTTACCCTGTTCAACCAGTTCGTGCAGCACTTCCAAAAGTTTTGCTACGTCATGGAAGTGCAGGCCAGTAGTGGGTTCGTCCAGAATATAGAGCGTGCGGCCCGTGGCGCGGCGCGACAGTTCCTTGGCAAGTTTCACGCGCTGCGCTTCACCGCCGGAAAGCGTCGTCGCCTGCTGGCCGACCTTGATATAGCCGAGGCCCACCTTGACGAGCGTTTCCATCTTGTCGCGCACCGCTGGCACGGCAGAGAAGAACTCCGCACCTTCCTCGACAGTCATATCCAGCACATCGGCGATGGACTTGCCCTTGAACAGGACTTCCAGCGTTTCGCGGTTGTAGCGTTTGCCGTGGCAAACGTCGCAAGTGACATAGACATCCGGCAGGAAGTGCATCTCGATCTTGATGACGCCATCGCCCTGGCAGGCCTCGCAGCGCCCGCCCTTCACGTTGAACGAGAAGCGGCCCGGCTGATAGCCGCGTGCCTTGGCTTCCGGCAGGCCCGCGAACCAGTCGCGGATTGGCGTGAAGGCGCCTGTATAGGTTGCCGGGTTGGAGCGCGGGGTGCGGCCGATCGGCGACTGGTCGATGTCGATCACCTTGTCGAGGAATTCCAGCCCCTCGATGCGGTCATGCTCTGCCGGATGCTCACGCGAACCCATGATGCGGCGCGAGGCGGCCTTGAACAGGGTTTCGATCAGGAAGGTGGATTTGCCGCCGCCTGAAACGCCAGTGACGGCGGTGAAGGTTCCAAGCGGAATATCCGCCGAGACATTTTTCAGGTTATTGCCGCGCGCGCCCACCACGCGAATGCGCTTGGACTTGGAAATCTTGCGGCGTTCCGCCGGGACGGCAACTTCCATCGCACCCGACAGATATTTGCCGGTCAGCGAGTTCGCATTGGACATTACGTCCTGCGGCGACCCTTGAGCGATGATCTTGCCGCCATGGACGCCAGCCGCCGGACCGATATCGACCACATAGTCGGCGGTCAGGATCGCATCTTCATCGTGCTCGACCACGATGACCGTATTGCCGAGATCGCGCAGATGGCGCAGCGTGTCGAGGAGACGCGCATTATCACGCTGATGCAGGCCGATGGACGGCTCATCCAGCACGTAAAGCACCCCGGTCAGGCCGGAGCCGATCTGCGAAGCCAAACGAATGCGCTGGCTTTCGCCGCCCGACAGGGTGCCGGAATTGCGCGCCAGCGTCAGATAGTCGAGGCCAACATCGTTGAGGAACTGCAGGCGCTCCCTGATTTCCTTGAGGATGCGGGCGGCAATCTCGCGCTGCTTTTCGTTGAAGCTGCCATCGATGTCGCGGAACCAGGCGTCGGCCTTGCGGATCGACATTTCCGTGATCTCGCCGATGTGCTTCATGCCGACCTTGACCGCCAGCGCTTCCGGCTTCAAACGATAGCCGTTACAGGCGGGGCAGGGCGTTGAGGCCATGAAGCGTTCGATATCTTCACGCGACCATGCCGAATCGGTTTCCTTCCAGCGGCGCTCCAGATTGGGGATCACGCCTTCAAAAGGCTTCGTCGTCTGGTAGGAGCGCAGGCCGTCATCATACTGGAAGGTGATTTCCTTGCCCTTGGTGCCATAAAGAATGGCTTGTCGGGCTTCCTCCGAAAGATCGGCCCATTTTGCGCCAATCTTGAAGCCATAGGCTTTACCAAGCGCTTCCAGCGTCTGATTGTAATAGGGCGACGAAGACCGCGCCCAAGGGGCAATCGCGCCGTCCTTCAGCGCCGCCGTTTCGTCGGGAACGATGAGGTTGGGATCGATGGCCTGCTGCGTGCCGAGGCCGTCACAGGTCGGGCAGGCGCCGAACGGATTGTTGAACGAGAACAGGCGCGGTTCGATTTCAGGAATGGTGAAGCCGGAAACCGGGCAGGCAAATTTTTCTGAGAAAAGAATCCGCTCATGCGTCTCGTTGGCCGACTTGTTGGCCGCACCACCTTCCGCCGTTTCTTCTGGCGGCAGCGGCTTGTCGGCAAATTCGGCAACGGCCAGACCTTCGGCAAGCTTGAGGCAGGTTTCAAGGCTGTCGGCAAGGCGGGTCGAAAGGTCAGCACGGACCACGACGCGGTCCACCACCACATCGATATCGTGCTTGTATTTCTTGTCGAGCGCTGGAACATCAGCAATTTCATAGAAGGTGCCGTCCACCTTGACGCGCTGAAAGCCCTTCTTCTGAAGTTCCGCCAGCTCCTTCTTGTACTCGCCCTTGCGGCCACGAACGATGGGCGCGAGGATATAAAGGCGCGTGCCTTCTTCCAGCGCCATGACGCGATCAACCATCTGGCTGACTGTCTGGCTTTCGATGGGAAGACCGGTCGCCGGCGAATAGGGCACACCCACGCGCGCAAAGAGCAGGCGCATATAGTCGTAGATTTCGGTGACGGTGCCGACCGTCGAACGCGGATTGCGGCTTGTCGTCTTCTGTTCGATGGAAATGGCGGGGGACAGGCCGTCGATCTGGTCGACATCCGGCTTCTGCATCATTTCGAGGAACTGGCGCGCATAGGCTGAAAGGCTTTCGACGTAGCGGCGCTGGCCTTCCGCATAGATCGTATCGAAGGCAAGCGAGGATTTTCCCGAGCCGGAAAGCCCCGTCATCACGATCAGCTTGTCGCGAGGCAGATCGAGATCGACATTTTTCAGATTGTGTTCGCGCGCGCCACGTATGGAAATGAATTTCTGATCGCTCATTCCGCGTCCTGCCTGCTCATATTGCCATGGATAAACGGGCGCCGAATGGTGAAACACGTCGCGCCGGTACCTAATATGGGGTGAAACCCTCCAATAAGAAGGGGGCTCCGGTCATTCATCGGTGCACTCTTATCATTAGAACAAATATCGAACAACCAGCCTTCTGATAGGCGATACGAAATGTGAACGCAAGAGCGTTGACTGTCACTCCTGACAGGAGCAGACTACCTTTACTCGCTGATAGCGGAGAGGTGCCGCGGTGGGATGACACGGCATCGGCAAGAGGTCCGCAGGAGGCGGGAAGACCCAGTAGGGAGGTAAAGGAGCATGAGTCCACCTGACTACGTTGCCTAGCTTTCACAAGGATGAAAGCACAATCCGTTTCGGTTGCGGCAGCATCTTTTCGCAAGGAATGATGCCTCGTTGATCGAAAGTGCGATTGCCGACAATTTGAATTTGCGCGGACTGCAAATGGCTGTGCGCCTTTGTGATCCGAAAAGACCTGCCGACGAATTAATGTCGACACATGAGCATTGCTCGAACCCCAAGCCCTGCGCGCCAAAGATACAGTGAGCGGCAGGGCTTTTCCTTGGAAGCGGATCCAGCGTCCGAAGTGCGGGTGAATATCTTCCACGAGGTGGTGGGTGGAGCCGTTTTGAAATTAAGGCAGATGCAGTTTTAGGCCCCGAAATGACGCAAACTGCATTTTCAGCACAGGAAACGGTCAAAAAACCTCTGAAATTTGTGGCGAACGCATGGCTTTTTAGTGTCGGAAGGTTGCATTTTGAACAAAACAAGAACATAAACTCTGTGGACATTGACGAATTCACCGGCCCGGATTGAACATGCGTTGAGCCAGTCCTGTAAGGTGAAGATAGAGTTTCTGGTGATGGCGCATCGTTGCGCCTGATCTTTCATTTGGAAAGTGCCTCTTGTCTGTGCGAAGTCGTACGGAAAGAGTGTGCATGCAAGACCCGGAGTAATTTTTCGATGGCTGGTAGCGTCAACAAAGTCATTCTGGTCGGCAATCTTGGTGCCGATCCGGAAATTCGTCGCCTGAATTCCGGCGACATGGTTGCCAATCTGCGCATTGCAACGTCGGAAAGCTGGCGCGACCGCCAGACCGGCGAACGCAAGGACCGCACCGAATGGCACAGCGTCGTCATTTTCAATGAGAACCTTGCCAAGGTCGCGGAACAATATCTGAAGAAGGGTGCCAAGGTTTATATCGAGGGCGCACTCCAGACCCGCAAGTGGCAGGATCAGAACGGCAATGACCGTTACTCGACGGAAGTTGTGCTGCAGAAGTTCCGCGGTGAACTGCAGATGCTCGACAGCCGTGGTGAAGGCGGCGGCGAAGGCCGTTCGTTCGGCGGTGGTGGCAATCGCAACCAGATGTCCGATTATTCCGGCGGCGGTGACTTCGGCTCGTCGGGTCCATCCAATCAGGGCGGTGGCAGCGGCGGCGGCGGATTCTCTCGCGATCTGGATGACGAAATTCCATTCTGAGAACCGGTGTAATCCAATCTATAAGAAAAATACGATAAGGCGCTGTTTTACAGCGCCTCAGGCTGCTGACAAACCCGTTGATATTTTTCGGCGGGTTTTGTTTTTTAGGAGGGGCCGCGTTTTGCGACAGC